>DATAAQ010000152.1:0-7866 GCA_036260055.1 Gaiellaceae bacterium
GTCTCGCCGACGGAGCGGCTCGTGGTGGCCGGCGGCAACGGCCATCGGCAGGGCGAAGCCCTGAAGCTCGCGGTGCGGACGGAGCGGGTCCGTATCGATCCCGCCGGCCGTCCCGCCCCCGAGGACGGCTCGCGCCTGGAGGGCGTCCTCGCCGAGGTCGTCTATCTGGGGTCCCTGACGCAGTTCCACGTCGACACGAAGCTCGGCCGCGTCGTCAGCTACCGCATGAACGAGGAGGGGCTCGGGACGCTCGAGTCGGGCCGGAACGTCGTGCTCACGTGGCCGGCGCACGGAAGCTCCGTGCTCGCCGGCTCGCCGACGCCGAGCGAGCCCTAGGCGCCGCCGACGCCCGCGGGCTCGGCCCCCAGGCGGCGCTCGACCACCCGGCGCGCGATCTCGGCTCCGATGAGGAGGAGCACCGAGGCGGCCATGACGAGGCACGCGACGGCGATCACCTGCGGCAGCAGCGTCGGGAAGCGGAGCTGCGAGAAGAGGTAGAGCGGGAACGTCGTCGTCTCGCCCGCGACGAACGACGCGATGACGATCTCGTCGAAGGAGAGGACGAAGGCGACGAGGAGGGCGGAGACGACGGCCGGGAGGATGAGCGGGAAGGTAATCAGGCGGAACGTCTGGACGCCGGTCGCTCCCAGGTCGCGGGCGGCCTCCTCGAGCCGGACGTCGAGACGCTCGAGGCGCGGCACGAGGATGAGGATCGTGTACGGGATCGAGACGACGACATGCCCGACGACGACGGCGAGGAGCCCCGCGCGCATGCCTGTCTCGTGCAGGAAGACGAGCAGGCCGATCGCCAGCGCGATGTAGGGGATGACGAGGGGGCTGAGGAGGATGGCGGACGCGAGCGCGCGACCCACGAGGCGGCGGCGGACGAGGACGATCGCGGCGAGGAGCCCCAGCATGACGGCGATCGCGCTCGAGAGCGCCGCGATCTTCGCGCTCGTGACGAGCGAGGCCGCGAGCTCGTCGTTGCGGAGGAACTGCTCGTACGCACTCGTCGTGAAGCCCCGGAGAGGGAAGACCGGCAGGTTGTTGTCGTTGAACGAGAAGATGAGGAGGATGAGCAGCGGCGAGTAGAGGAAGAAGAGGAGGACGCCGAACCACCCGAAGAGGAAGCGCTTGCCGTTGGCCGAGGTCGCGATGTCCATGGGCTACCCGGTCGCGAGCCGCCGCACCGTGAGGAAGCGCGCGAAGACGGCCATCAGGACGGCGACGACGAGGAGGAGGAAGAAGCTCAGGACGGCGCCGTTCAGCCAGTTGAGGCTCTGGCCGAACTGGTCGGCGATGGCGTTGCCGAACATCGTCCCGTTCACTCCCCCGACGAGGAGCGGCGTGAAGTACTCCCCGATCGTGGGGATGAAGACGAAGATGAACGCCGCGATCACGCCCGGCAGCGAGAGGGGCAGCGTGATGCGCCAGAACGCCTGCCAGCGGCTCGCGCCGAGGTCGGCGGCGGCCTCCAGGAGGCGGCGGTCGAGCGACTCGAGCGCGACGAAGATGGGCAGCGCGACGAACGGCACCCAGACGTAGATCAGCGTCAGGATGACCGCGAACTGGCTGTAGATCAGCCAGGAGACGGGGTCGCCGTCCGCCCGCACGCCCGTCCAGAAGAGGAACGTGTTCACGACGCCCTGGTCGCCGAGGATCACCTTCCACGCGAGCAGCCGGAGGAAGTAGCTGACGAGGAAGGGGGCGATGATGAGGAGGAGCAGGAGGTACTTTCGCTTCGTCGCCACGAGCGCGAGCAGGTACGCGATCGGATAGGCGGCGAGCACGGCCGCCACCGAGACGAAGAGCGCCATGCGGATCGACTTCCAGAAGAGGTCGAGGAACACAGAGCCGTCGAGGAAGCTCCGCCAGGCGTCGAGGCTGAACGCCTGCGTCCCCGGGAAGAAGGCGAAGACGTTGACGCTGTAGAGGAAGATGAAGACGACGGGAAGCAGGAAGAAGACGCCGAGCCACAGGACCGGCGGCGCCAGCAGCGCCGCCGTGACGACCCCCGGCCGGGACCGGCGGTGGTGCCTCGCCGGAGCCGGCCGGGCGATCTTCTGAGCTTCGACGGCCATCGTCCCGGGGGCCGTGGCGGCTAGGCTGCTTTCACCTCGTCCCAGCGCTGCGCGTAGCGCGCCCTGTCCTCGCTCGAGACCGGGCGGGCGTAGTGCGCGTTCGGCTCCTGCCGGGCCTCCGGGTCGTCCAGGTGGAAGACCTCGACGTAGTCCTGCGGGACCTTGGCGAGATCCACCTTCGTGTTCGCGTGGCCGTAGGCGTAGTTGTTGATGATCCACTCCGCCGACTCCTGCGAGCTCCACGCGTCGATGAACTCGTGCGCGTGGCGGAAGTTCTCGGTGTCCTGCATGAGCACGAAGCCGCAGTTCCAGCCCAGCCGTCCTTCCTTCGGCTCGCTGTAGACGACGTCGAGGCCGGCGTCCTTCGCGGCGACGTACGAGCCCGCCCAGGCGTAGGCGATCCAGACGTTGCCGGCCGCGAAGTCGGCGTCGAGGTCGGTCTGCGACGACCAGAAGTTACGGCAGAGGTTCTTCTTCGAGATGAGGAAGTCGCGTGACTCGTCGAGCTCCTCGTCCGACATCTTCCACGGGTCGTCGACGCCGTTGACGTAACCCCAGATGACGAAGTTCTCGAGCGGGCTGTCCCACCAGGAGATCTTGCCCTTGTAGCGCTCGTCGTAGAAGAGCGCCCACGACTCGACGCCGCCCTCGGGCTCGACCTTGTCCCTCCGGTAGAGCGGCGAGGAGAAGCCCCAGTCCGCGGGGATGAAGTACTGCTGGCCGTTGATCTTCCCACCCTCGACGAGCGCGGGCTCGAGGTCCGCGAAGCTCGGGATGAGCGACGTGTCCCAGGGCTGCACCACGCCCATCTCCACCCAGTTGCCGATGTAGTCGACGCAGGGGTGGACGATGTCCGGGCGGTAGCCGGCTCGCACGCGCCCGAGGGCGTGGTCGTCCGACGTCAGGAACGTGAACTTCGGCTTTCCGTACTCGTCCACGTACGGCTGGAGCGGCCCGCCCCTGCCGCCGTACGCCGGGTACTCGTAGCCAGCCCACTCGAAGACCTCGAGGTCGCCGGGCTCCTGCCCGATGGGGGGACGCTGCTGCTGCTGGGTCTCCGTGCCCTGCCCGGCGGGCTCCGGCGCGTCCTCGGCGCCGCAGGCGGCCAGCACCCCCGTTCCCATCGTCACGGCGCTCAGCTTCAGGAAGTCGCCTCGCCGGAGCTTCCGCTCGAAAGGCTCGGCCTGGTGCTCCTCGCTCATCCTCTCCTCCTCGTAGGCCCGCAGAGTTGACTGACGCGTCAGTCAGACGCAATTAGATTGGACGCGCAACGGATAATCAAGGTTAGGAGACCGGGGGCGCGGGCGGAATGGACGGGCAGGCCAGAACGGAGACGAGAACGGGGACGGCGCGGCCAACGGCCGAGGCGATCCTCGCGGCAGCATGCCGCGTGATCATCCGGCGCGGCTTCGACGCCACGCGCATCGCCGACATCGCCCGGGAGGCGGGGACGTCAACCGGCACGGTCCACTACTACTTCGAGACCAAGGACGACGTGCTCCTCGCGGCGCTCAAGTGGGCCAACCAGCAGCCGTACGTACGCGTGGACGAGCTCGTGGAGGAGGGAGCCGACGACCTCACGCGCCTCGCGAAGCTGCTCGAGACCGCCGTGCCCTACGCCGGCCGCCCGCGCGACGAGTACGTCCTCCTCATCGAGCTCTGGGGCCGGATCCTCCACCGCCCGGAGCTCGTTCCCGACGGCGAGGTCGTCTCCGCCCGCTGGCGCGGCTACTTCTTCGACGTCGTCCGGGCGGGGACCGAGAGCGGCGCCTTCCGACCGCAGCGGGACCCCGACGAGGCGGCCGAGCGGCTGATCGGGCTCGTGGACGGGCTCGGGTTCAAAGCGGTGCTCGGCTACCGCTGGATGGCGCCCGAGCGCATGCGCGAGATCCTGCTCCGCTTCGCGGCCGACGAGCTCGGCGTCCGCTACGAGGAGCTGGAGGAGCGCGCGCGCGCCGACGCCTGACCGCTAGCCGACCGGCTCGACCCGGTCGCCGACGACGACGCGGCCGGGCTCGAGGACGCGGCCGTAGACCCCGAAGTCGACTTTCTTGCCGTCTCGCCGGCCGCGGTAGGCCGCGATCGCTCGGAGCGCGTCGAAGTCGCGGCGGCCGGTGGAGGGATCGCGGGTCGTCGTCGCGCAACGTGGGACGGGCCCGGTGATCTCGAGGAGCGCCTCGCCGAGGCGCACCGCTCGTCCGGCCCAGGAGTCCTCCTCGTGCGGCGTGCAGCCCCGGACGTCGACGAGCATCCGGAAGCGGCGGCCGTCGACGGCGGCCCGCCCGGCGCGGCGCGCGAGCTCCTCGACGGACTCGAGCGAGACGAGCGTCACCGGCTCCACGTCGACCCCGCCGCCCGGCGCGTCGGCCTTGACCAGCCGGACCGGCCGTCCGGCGAAGTCGGAGAGCCGCCCGGCCCAGGGGCCGCGCACGACGCGTCCCGCGACCCGGTGGCCCCAGAAGTCGGTGTGGAGCGGCTCCCCCAGCCGGACCTCGTCCTCGACGACCGACCCGTCCGGGAAGGCGAGCCGCAGCCGCCCGGCGGCCTCGTCCCAGCCGGCGCGAACCTCGACGAGGGGGCCGTGGTGGACGCCGGCCAGCAGGCGGCCGTCCTCGCGGACCAGGTAGAACCGGCGGTTCTCGGCGACGCCGAAGCGCTCGAGCATGATCCCCTCGGGATGGTGGAGGGCGAGGCTCTTCACCGGCGTGACCGAGAGCCGTGCGACCGACGGCATGCCGGAAGGCTAGTCGGCGCACGTCCGGGGTCGGAACGCGGCTAGGGCCGGTTCACGGCGCCGTCGGGCTCGCGGCCCTCCAGGACGGCCCGGACGGAAAGGACCGGCCGGCGGTAGACGGCTTCCTCCGCCTCCGCGCTGTACC
The DNA here is from genome assembly GCA_036260055.1 of Gaiellaceae bacterium. GTDB lineage: Bacteria > Actinomycetota > Thermoleophilia > Gaiellales > Gaiellaceae > DASQWP01. The sequence continues at coordinate 4,961 of DATAAQ010000152.1, forward strand.
AGGCCGCGTGCGGCGTCACGACAAGGCGTCGGGCTCGCGGAGCCGGGTCGGCCGCCGTCGGCGGCTCCACGGGGAGGACGTCGAGCGCCGCGCCCCCGAGCCGTCCGCTCTCGAGCGCGTCGAGGAGCGCCTCGAGATCGACGAGCTCGGCGCGGGCGGTGTCCACGAGGACCGCGCCCGCCGGCATGAGCGCGAGCTCGTCGGCGCCGAGGAGGCCGGCCGTCTCGGGCGTGAGCGGAAGGTGAAGCGAGACGGCCTCGCAGCCGGCCAGGAGCCCGCGCAGGGGCGACGGGCGCGCGCCCGCGGCGGCGATCGCCTCGTCGGGGACGGCCGGGTCGCTCGCCCAGACCTCGAAGCCGAGCGCGCCGCCCCGCTCGGCGAGGGCGCGCCCGATCCGCCCGAACCCGATCACCCCGAGCCGCGTCCCGCGGACCCGCCGGAGCGGCCCAGCCGCCTTCCAGTCCCACCGTCCTTCCCGCACGACGCGGTCGAGCTCGACGACCCCGCGCAGCAGCGCGAGGACGAGCGCGAGCGAGTGGTCGGCCACCTCCTCGACGCAGTAGTCGGGGACGTTGCACACCCAGACGCCCCGCCGGGCCGCCTCCTCGGACGCGACGTGGTCGAAGCCGACGCTGCACGTCGCCACGACGCGGAGCGCGGGAAGCCGGTCGAGATCGCCCTCCCGAACGGCCACGTCGGTGCCGACGAGGAGCGCGACGACGTCCTCGCCGCTCCAGGGCTCGCGGCCCCGCACCACTTCGACGTCGAGACCGTCCAGGAGCTCCCGCACCCGCTGGAGCGAGAAGCCGTGGTCTCCGACGACGACCTTCACGCGCGCACCCAGACGGTGAGCCCTCCCGCGCGGCCGCCCGCGTCGACCTCGAGGCGCCAGCAGCCGGGATGGGAGAAGAGGACGCGCGAGCCCCACTCGCGTCCGAGCCGCGGCCACTGGAGGCCGCCTCCCCGGAGCTGCGGGATCACCGGGGACGGGCCGAACTCGACCGCGAGACGGCGTCCCTCGCCGTCCGCGCCGCGGAGCTCGAGGTCACCGGGGACGAAGCCCTCCGCCCGCCAGAGGACCGTGATGCTCTCCCCCGCGACGGCCGGGTACGTGATCCACGCCGACCAGATGCCCTCGCCTGCCGCGAGCTCTACCGCCTCCCCGGGGAGCTCGCGCGCCTGCGGCTCGGCGCACGGCGGCGAGGGCCCCTCGCGGCCGCCGGCTGCGAGCGCGAGTCCGCCGACCCCCGCGAGGACGGCGAGTGGGCCCACGAGGAGCGGAAGGGCTCGGCCTTGCAGAGTCGCCACGCCCGAGGGGTACTATCACCGCCCTCCGTTCGGGAGCAAGCCGCCGTGCACGAGAAGGAGATCGAGATCCGCTGGAGCGACGTGGACGCCTACGGCCACGTCAACAACGCCGTCTTCCTCACCTACCTCGAGGAGGCGCGGGACGAGTGGCTCGAGCGGGCGCTCGGCCCGCAAGGCGACGCGTGGGACTACGTCATCGCCCGCGTCGAGATCGACTTCCGGCGCGAGCTCACGCTGGAGGACGACCGCGTCCTCGCCCGCTGCGGCCTCGACTCCCTCGGGACGTCGAGCCTGCGCACCCGGGAGGAGCTCCTCACGCGCGGGGGCGCCACCGCGGCCGAGGCGCAGGCCGTCCTCGTCGCCCGTGACCGCGCGACGAGGCGCTCGCGGCCGCTCGAGGAGCGGGAACGGGCCGCGCTCGAGCGTGCTTGAGCGGCTCTTCAGCCCCCTCCGGCTCGGGCCGGCCGAGCTCCCGAACCGGATCGTCTCGACGGCGCACCAGACCTCGCTCGTGCACGACCACCTGCCCACGGACGACTTCGGCGCCTACCACGAGGCCCGGGCCCGGGGCGGCGCCGGGCTGATCGTCCTCGAGGCGACGGCCGTCCACCCGTCGGGGCTCCTCACGCCGCACACGCTGGCCGGCTACCGCGAGGAGACCGTCCCGGGCCTCGCCCGGGTCGCCCGCGCGGTGCAGGCGCACGGGACGCGCTGCTTCCTCCAGCTCTTCCACGGGGGGCGCGAGCAGATCGCGAGCCCGCCGCGGCCGCCGGCCCTCGCGCCCTCGGCCGTCCCGAGCCTGCGCTTCCACGTCGAGCCGCGCCCGCTCAGCGGCGAGGAGATCGCCTCGCTCGTCGAGGGGTACGCGCGCGCGGCGGCGAATGCGGAGGCGGCCGGCCTCGACGGCGTCGAGGTATCGGCGGCGCACGGCTACCTGGCGGCCCAGTTCTTCACGGCGGAGCTCAACCGGCGCGAGGACGAGTGGGCGGAGCCGGCGGCCTTCCTCCTCGCCGTCCTGGCCGCCGTTCGCGAGGCAGCGCCCGGGCTGGCCGTCGGCGTCCGCCTGAGCGCCGACTCGCCGGCGGCGCGGGCGATCCTCGCGGACGTCGCAGGGCGCGTCGACTACGTCGGCCTCGCCCTCGGCGAGTCCTCCTCGTACGTCGGCTCGACCGGGATCGTCCCTCCGCCCCCGGTCGTGGAGAACGCCATCGCCGCGCTGACGGAGCCGTTCCGGGTCGGCCCGCCAGTCGTGGCCGCCTCGCGCGTCGTCGACCCGGTCGAGGCCGACCGTCTCGTCGGCGAGGGCCGCTGCGACGCGGTCGGCATGACGCGCGCGCTCATCACCGACCCCGAGATGCCGCGCAAGGCGCGCGAGGGCCGCTTCCGCGACATCCTCCGCTGCCTCGCCTGCAACGCCTGCATCGCGCACTACCACGCGGGCACGCCGATCGCGTGCACGCAGAACCCGCGCACGGGCCGGGAGCGGACGCTTCCGGTGCCCGAGCCCAGCGGGACGGGCCGCCGGATCGCGGTCGTCGGCGCCGGCCCGGCCGGCCTCGCCGCCGCGGCGGAGGCGCGCGCCGGCGGCCACGAGGTCG
>DATAAQ010000153.1:0-11871 GCA_036260055.1 Gaiellaceae bacterium
GCCACGACGCGACAGCCTCGACCGCCGCCCTCTTCGCCGCCGGGGAGGCGTCCGAGTGGAGGAAGCCGACGAGGCGCTGGCCCGCCGCCGCCGTCTCCACGGAGGCATGGAGCCCGCCGACGTCGAAGCGCCCGAGGAGCCGGGGGGCGCGCGCGGCGGCCACGCCTCCCGCCCGCGCCGCGAGCCCGAGCCCTCGCTCGTCCCGCTCGAAGGGCTCGACGTAGCCGGCCACGCGCGCGAACTTGAGGATCCAGGCGGGGTCGGGCTCGCCGGGCGGAAAGAGGTGGAACCCCCCGCGGGACAGCTCGTCCCCCTGCCCTGGCATGAGGAGCCAGTCGGCGCCCGGGGGGATCCCGAGCCCGAACGCGCGCGCGACGAGGAAGGGCGGCGCCGGGCGCCGTGCCGCGAGCAGCACGAGCGGCCGGAGGGCCGGAAAGGACCCGCGCTCGACGAGGTGCAGGAGGAGGGCGTTGCGCGCCCGCTTCCACCGCCGCGCGGGAGGCGTCCACCGCTCGAGCGCGTAGCGGGCCGGGCGAGGCCGCTCGAGCGGCAGGAAGATCTCGGTGCGCTCGAGGGCGGGGAGCGGAAGGAAGCGGGCGACCGCGAGGCCCGCGCGCTCCAGGGGCCGCCTCGACGCGCGCCCCTCGAGGACGAGGGTCTCGGCCCCGCTCGCGAGCGCCTCGCGGGCGCGACCCGCGGGCGCGACGGCGACGTCGGGAGGGCCCGCGCATTCGTCGTGGGCGATCTCCGCCGAGCGGAGCGCCGCCCGCCAGCCCTCCAGGTCGCCGAGGACCGACGCCGTCCGCGGCGGGGCGGGCAGGAGGAAGCGGGCGTCGGCCCTCGCGAGGCTCAGCCGGCGACCTCGGCGTAGAGTGCCTCGAAGGCCGTCGCCATCACGGGCGCGGTGAACCGCGTGCGGGCAACCTCGCGGGCCCGCGTGCCCATCGCACGGCGCGTCTCCGCGTCGGCGAGCAGCGTCCGGAGCGCGCCCGCGAGCGCCTCGGGGTCGTCCGGAGGGACGAGCAGGCCGGTCTTCCCGTCGGCCACGGCCTCGGCGACGCTGCCCACGTCGGAGGCGACGGTCGGAAGACCGGCCAGCATGCCTTCCGGGATCACCAGCGGGAAGCCCTCGAACCGCGACGGCACGGCGAGCACGTCGAGCGACGCGACGTGGGCACGGGCGTCCCGCGTCCACCCCGTGATCGCCAGGCGGTCGGCGACTCCGAGGCCCCTGGCGAGGCGCTCGAGCGGGGCGCGCTCGGGCCCGTCCCCGACCAGCAGAGCGCTCGTGCCGGGAAGGAGCGGCAGTGCGCGGACGAGGACGTCGAGGCCCTTCTCGCGCGAGAAGCGCCCGACGGCGCCGATCACGGGAGGGGGAAACGGCGCGGGGAGCGGCTCCACCTCGATCTCCGGCACGCCGTTGTAGATCGTCCGCACGGAGCCCGCAGGCAGGCCCGCCAGCTCCTCGACCGCCCGCGCCGAGCGGCGCCCGACGGCCACGTGAGCGGTCAGGCGGCGGGAGAGGAGGTGCTTGAGCCGGCGCTGGAGCCCGCCCGCGACGGGAATCGGCGACTGCTCGACGGCGACGACGCGGACTCCCGGCGTCAGCAGGGCGGCCAGGATGCCGTACTGGCAGGCCATCGAGCTCCGCATGTTCGCGTGGAAGACGTCGGGGCGGAAGCGGCGGACCGCGCGCAGGTGCGCGAGGAACGGCGCGACGTCGCGCTTGTGGCTCACCGGCGGGAGGACGCAGGTCGCCGCCCGCGGGCGGCGACCGGCGACCGTCTCGACGACCCGCCGGTCGACGCCGGCCACGAGCACCTCGATCTCGCCGTCGAGGAACTCGAGCAGGTTGCCGAGGCTCTGCTCGGCGCCGCCGAACGTCGTCCCGTCGGTGTAGGCGATCAGCCGGCGAGCCATTCGTCCAGCAGCCCGGCGAACGTGTCGCGGTCCCAGTCGAAGACGCTCCGGCGCGGCAGCTCGAACTGCGAGTCGCCCGCGGAGACAGAGCCGGGCCGGCTGGAGCAGGCGAGCGCGTAGCCGGCCTCCTCGACGATCCGGGCGACGGTCGCGTCGACGTCCCCGTGGGGATACGAGAACGACGTTACCGTGACGCCGGTCAGCTCCTCGAGGCGACGGCGGCTGCCCGCGATCTCCGCGCGCTGCTCGTCCGGGACGATGCGCGAGAGGCGGGGGTGGCTGAGCGAGTGCGCGCCGACCTCGATCGCGGGCGCCGCGGCGAGCGCCGCAAGCTCGCCGCGGCCGAGAGCGCGGTAGGCCTCGCGCGGCCCCGGGTCGTCCCCCTCCGCGGCCAGCTCGTCGAGGAACCGCTCGATCGCCCCGAGCGGGAGCTCCCGAAGGCGGACGTAGAGGGTGCGGTGGGCCCGCCCGCGGCCGGCGGGACTCCGGGTGTCGACGTAGAGCCTGCGCCCGTCGAGCGCGACATCGAGCGACTCGTGGCCGGCGAGGGCCTCGAACACGAGCCGTTCCAGCCGGTCCCACCAGAACTCGCCCTCGCGGTCGACCGCCCCGGCGACGACGAAGACGGTCGCGGGCAGGCCGGCCGACTCGAGGATCTCCCTGGCGGACCCGGCGACGTCGGCGTAGCCGTCGTCGAACGTGATCGCCGCGCGGTCGTGGCTCGCCGGCCGCAGGAGGCTCGCGAGGGGGACGACCTCGAGCCGCGCACGGAGGGCCTCGAGCTGCGCCGCGAACGCATCGGGGCGTACGGCGAGGCGGTAGGGATCGCGCTCGAGCTCCGCGACCCGGTGGTAGAGGAGGATGAGCCGGCGGCCGCTCACGCGGGCTTCCGCACGCGTGCGGCCGCCAGGACCGGGAAGTAGGGATCCGCGTGCGCGAGCTCCTCGGCCCGGAGCTCCCGCGCCGCGAGACCGGCCAGGAACGCGATCGCGGCCACGAGGTTGCCGAAGCCCTCCACGACCGCCTCGGCTCCGGGGCACGAGCGGTCGAGGGCCTCACGGAGGCCGCGAGGGGTGAAGCGCCAGAAGTCGATCTCGCTCAGGTGCCGGTCGACACGCGCGACAGTCGGCACGGTGAGGAGGAGGACGCCGCCGGGCGAGAGCCCCCGCCAGGCGTTCCCGAGCCCGCGCTCGACGTCGGGCAGGAGCTGGAGCGTCTGCGTGAGGAGAAAGCAGTCGAACGCGCCCGCGGGCAGCGAGTCCGGCTCGCAGAGATCCGCGACCAGGGTCGCTTCGACGTTCGCCGGGTCGATGTCGAGAACCTCGCTCGCGGTCACGGCGTCGCCGCCGAAGCGACGCGTGTATGCGGCGTCCTTCACCTCGAGCACGCGTCCGCGCACGTCGCCCGAGTGGCGGGCGAGGAAGCCCTCGATGTAGAAGCGGTCGACGGGAAGCCCTCGATCGAAGCCGTACCGGTCGCTGAACGGGCGCAGCCTCCGGAGGTTGCCCCACCGGGGAGCTTCGGCCGCAGCCAGGGCGCGCTTGAGCGCCGCGCGGGCCGGCGCGGGAAGCCGGCGGCCCCACTCCCGCACGGCCGGATGGGCGAGCAGTCGTTCTCTCACGTACCACGCATCCTGTCGAAAATGAGCTTCGTGACCCCCGGGCGACCGTTCCTCGCACCGCGGCCAGAGCGACCGCTCGGACCCGCGGAGGCGCCGACGTTCTCGGTCGTCATCGCCGCCTACCAGGCCGCGGAGTTCGCCGGCGAGGCGGTCGAGTCGGCGCTCACGCAGACGAGCCCGCCGCTCGAGGTGATCGTGGCGGACGACGGATCCACGGACGATCTCGCCGCCGCGCTCGCGCCCTGGCGCGACCGCATCGTCGTCCTCCGGAACGAGCACCGCGGCGAGGCGGCCGCGAAGAACGCCGGCGCGGCGGCGGCAACGGGCGACTTCGTCGTCCTCCTCGACGCCGACGACGTCTACCTGCCCGAGCGCCTGGAGGCGCTCCGCGAGCTGGCCCGCGCTCGGCCGGACCTCGACATCCTCACCACGGACGCGCTCCTCGAGGTCGCGGGCGACGTGGTGCGGCGCTGCTACACGGACTCGTGGCCGTTTCCGCTCGACGACCAGCGAGGCGCCATCCTGGAGCGGAACTTCGTCTTCGGCCACGCCGCCGTCCGGCGCGAGCGACTGCTCGCCGTCGGCGGCTTCGACCCGGCGATGGGCGTCCCGGACTGGGAGTGCTGGATCAGGCTCGTCCTTGCCGGCGCGCGCGTCGGCCTCGTCGCCGAGCCGCTCTCGCGTTACCGCCTCCGCGAGACAGGGCTCTCCTCCGACCGGCGTGCGCACCTGAGCGCCTACGTCGCGGCCCTCGAGAAGACGGAGGGGCATCCGGCGCTTACGCCGGCGGAGCGCGCCCGGCTAGCGGAGACGCTCCGGCTGCGGCGGCGGCAGCTCGCGGAGGAGGAGGCCGAGGCGGCCCTCCTGGAGGGGCGAGCCGACGCGCGCCGCCGCGCGGTCGAGGTGGCGCTCGCCTCGGGCTCGTCGCTCCGGACGCGCGCGAAGGCCGCGCTCGCGGCGCTCGCGCCCGGCTCGGCCCGCCGCGTGCTCGCCCGCCGAGAGCGGGAGACGTGGGTGGGCGCATCGGGCATCCGGGTGGCCCGGCGATCGCGGTGATCTCCGCTCGGGAAGCAGACCCGACCGACGCGCTGACCCGCCGGCTCCTCGCCGTCGGCGTCGCGGCGGCGGTCGCCGCGACCGCGGTGCAGAGCGTCGTCCACCTCGTCGGTCTCGCCTTCTTCGACCTTGAGATCGAGGTTCTGAACGCGGACGCGGATACGAGCGTCTTCGCCTGGGCGAGCATCGTCGCGACGTTCGCGGCGGCCTTCGCGGTCGTGCTCATCGCCGTCGCGTCGTGGCCGGCGCGCGCGGGCCGGTACGCGGTCCTCGCCGGGATCCTGGCGTTCTTCTCGCTCGACGACATGGTGCAGATCCACGAACGCGTGTCGCAGGTGTGGAGGCATCTCGGCGTCCCCGAGGACTGGCATCTCGCCCGCCTTCTCTGGCCGGCCATCTTCTTCCCGCTCCTCGGCCTCGCCTTCGCCCTGCTCTGGCAGCTCGCCTCCGCCGCGCGTCCGGACGCCCGCCGCTTCGTCTCGAGAGGCCTTTTCCTCCTCGCCGGCGCCGTGGTCCTCGAGGCAGCGACGCCGCTGCTCTTCCAGTTCGGCTGGGATCACCGCACCTGGCCGCACGAGCTCGAGGTCGTCGTGGAGGAAGGCGCGGAGCTGGCGGGCTGGATCCTGGTCGCGGCCGGGGTCGGCGCCGTCGCGGTCAGGGAGCTGGCTGCGTCAGCGCAGCCGCCGCCGGAGGAGCTTCCCGGAAGCGCGTCCGCTGCTCCTCGCGCAGGCGGTCGACCAGGCGCCCCGGGGGCAGCTCGACGTCGGCATACGTGAGCACCTCGTCGCGCGCGACGTCGCGGAGGAGCCGGGAGCCTTCCGCGACCCCGAGCGGAAGCAGGTTTTCCGCCGCGGCGGCGTCCGCGTTCTCGCAGAGGCCGTACGTGTGGTAGCCGCCGATCCGGTCGAGCGTCGTCCCGGCGGCCAGATCGGTCTTGACCCCGGCGACGACTTCCACGGCCGGAGGGCCGAGCGGCGCGATCGTGGCGTCCCCGAAGAGCACGGCGCGCGCGACGGTGTTCGGGACCTCGAAGTGGCAGAGGTGGTAGGGCGAGTAGAAGCAGTACAGCGGCCCCTCGCCGAGCTTGTAGAGCTCGAGGTAGTGCCGCTCCACCGGGTCGTCGTGCGCTCCGAGGACGAAGACCCCCGGTCCGGGCTCGGCCCCGACGAGGTAGTCGACGATGCCGGGCCCGGAGAGGAGCTCGTCGACGGGGAAGAGGGCGGCCGCCTCCGCGACCGGAGCGCCGGCGGCCGCCGTCGGTCCGAGCATGCCGCGGCGCGCGACCCGCATCCCGGTGGCGTTCGCCACGACCGCCTGCTCGAACGAGACCTTCGAGCCGTCTGCGAAGGAGGTGACCATGTGGGGCTCCTGCCCCCAGCGCCGGGCGAACGCCTCCTGCGTGCTCGGGTTTCTGTAGGGATCGTGGAGACCCTTGATGCTCCCGCAGAGCACGGGCCTCACCCCGAGGCCGCGGACGAAGCGGTAGAGGTTCATCGTGACCCCCGGCTGGTCGCCGTCCGCGTTGGTGAAGACGGTCCCCGCCCGGTCGGCGTACTTCTTCAGGATCGGCCCCACCGTGGCGTCCACCTCGGCGTTCATGAGCACGAGGTGCTTGCCGTGCGCGATCGCCTCGAGCGCGACGCCCGCGGCGAACTCGACTGAGCCCGTCACCTCGACGACCGCGTCGATCCCCTCGGCGCGACAGACAAGCGTCGCGTCCTCCGTCGCGGCCGGACGGCCGGCCGCCACGGCTTCCTCCAGGTCTGCCAGGCTCTCGACGCGGCGGGGCTCTTCGCCGCCCGCCTCGGCGTAGGCCCGCTCCGCCTTCTCGACATGGCGGTTGGCGATCGCCGCGAGACGCAGACCCCGCCTCGCGGCGACGAGCTGGCGGGCGATGCCGCGGCCCATGAAGCCGGCGCCGACCATCCCGACACGGATGGGCGTACCCTCGCGCTCCCGCTCCTCGAGCGCGCGATCGACGATGATCACGCCGCGTGCCCCGGCGCGAAGTCCGGCCAGCTCCGGTCCTTCTCGGAGATGACGCGCCCCGGGACGTCCGGCCAAGAGATCCCGAATGCGGGGTCGTCCCAGCGGACGCCGTCTTCCGCCTCCGGCGCGTACGGCTCGGAGACGAGGTAGAACGTCTCGCTGCCGTCGGTCAGCGTCTGGTACCCGTGCGCGAATCCCTCCGGGACGTACACGCTCCGCCCGTTCTCGGCCGAGAGCTCGAGCCCCAGCCAGCGGGTGTACGTCGGGGAGCCCGGGCGCAGGTCGACGATGACGTCGTAGATCGCGCCACGCGTGCAGCGGACGAGCTTGACCTCCGCGTGCGGCGCCCGCTGGAAGTGCAGCCCGCGCACCGTTCCGCGCCGCTCGTTCCACGAGACGTTCGCCTGGGCGACGCGGGCGTCCAGGCCGTGCGCGGCGAGCTCGTCCCGACACCACGCGCGGGCGAAGAACCCGCGCTCGTCCTCCCGCCGCTCGAGCTCGAGGACGTAGGCGCCAGGAAGCTCCGTCTCGCGGAAGATCACGCCGCCTCCCGGCGACGGAGGCGGTCGTCCAGGCGACCCTCCGCGAGCAGGGCCTCGAGCCGCTTGAGGCGCGTGTAGCGGGGCCCCTCGAACGCCTCGCGTGTGAGGTCTCCGTCCCGGAGGGCGTCCCGCATCTCGACCGCCCCGCGCGCCGCCGTCCACGCGAGCTCGAGGGCCGGGAAGGTCCGCCTCAGCTTGCCGAAGTCCACCCGGTAGCTCCGCGGGTCCGGCTCGCCGCTTCCGGCATACTCGATCTCGCAGCCCGGAACGGCCGCGCGAACGAGCTCGGCGAGTTCACGCACCTGGTAGTTCTCCTGATCTCTTCCGACGTTGAACGCCTCGCCTGCGACGACCCCACGCGGCGCTTCCAGCGCGGCGAGCGTCGCGCGGGCGATGTCCTCGACGTGGACGAGCGGCCGCCAGGGCGTCCCGTCGCTGAGAATGCGGATCCGTCCGGTCGTGAGCGCCCAGCCGACGAGGTTGTTCAGGACGAGATCGACCCGCATGCGCGGGGAGGCCCCGTAGGCCGTGGCGTTCCGCATCAGCACGGGAGCGAAGTCGCCGTCCGCGAGCCCCGCCAGGGCCTCCTCCGCCCGGACCTTCGACTCGGCGTACGCGCTGAGCGGTCGGAGCGGAGCGTCCTCGGCGACCGGCGTCTCGGCGTCGGCCGTCCCGTACATGCTGCAGGACGACGCGAAGACGAAGCGCCCCACGCCGGCCTCCTTCGCGGAGCGCGCGAGCGCGACGGTCGCCCCGAGGTTCACCTCCCGCGTGAGCTCGGGCGCCAGTGCGCCGAGCGGGTCGTTCGAGAGCGCGGCGAGGTGGACGATCGCGTCGAATCCCGCGAGGTCGTCGGGCTGGACGTCGCGGACGTCGAGGCGGACGGCCTCGACCTCTGCAGGCGGCGGGAACAGCTCGCAGCCCTCGTAGAGGAAGGCGTCGAGCCCGGTCACGCGGTGCCCCGCCTCGACCAGGACCGGGACGAGGACCGTGCCGATGTAGCCGTCGTGCCCGGTGACGAGGACGCGCATGCGGCGTAGGTGTACCAGACCACCCCGGCTTGCGAACCTCCGTGTGCGCACCTACAAAGCGAGCATGCGGCGTCGCCTCGTGGTGGCCGGGATCGGCCTGGTTGCGCTGCTCGGCGTCGCCGCCGGGCTCTGCGAGCTCGTGCTCGACTGCAACGTGCGCGGCGGCCGTGGTCAGGATCTCTTCCGAGGGCTGGCCGGGTCCGGGGAGGGCGAGACGGTGCTGCCTCCCGGCTTCACACAAGACGTGCTCGCCGGAGGCCTCGAGCTCCCGACGTCGCTGGCTCTGCTCCCCGACCGCCGCGTCCTCGTCGGCGAGAAGGCCGGGACGGTCCGGGTCGTCGAGGACGGGCGGCTGCGCGCGGAGCCGTTTCTCGACATCTCCGACCGCGTCGCGACGTTCGGCTACCGCGGCCTGCTCGCGATCGAAGCGGATCCGAACTTCGCCCGGAACGGGCTGCTCTACGTCCTCTACGTCAGCGAGGAGGCGGGCGCCGACGAGGAGAGCCCGCGGACGGTCCGGCTCAGCCGTTTCGGCAGCGACGGGGAGCGGGCGGACGCCTTGGACGAGGAGGTCGTCCTCGGCGGTGACGGACGCGGCTCCTGCAACGACCTCCGCGGCGGGAGCGACTGCATCCCCTGCGACGGCGACCACTGCGGCGGCGACGTCCGCTTCGCTCCGGACGGCACCCTCATGGTCACGACGGGCGACGGCTGGAATGGCTCCTCCGGGTTCAACGCGAACACGCTCCGAGCCCAGAGGCTCGACACGCTCGCCGGCAAGCTCCTCCGCGTGACCCGCGACGGGAAGGGCGTCCCGTCGAATCCGTTCTGGACGGGCGATGCGCGCGACAACCGCTCCAAGGTATGGGCCTACGGCCTGCGCAACCCCTTCCGCTTCGACCTCGAGCCCGACGGCGACGTCGCCTGGATCGGCGACGTCGGCTGGAACCGGTGGGAGGAGGTGAACGTCTCCTCCCGGGGCGCGAACTTCGGCTGGCCGTGCTACGAGGGCCCGGAGCGGACGCCAGAGTACGAGGAGCACGAGACGTGCCGTGCGCTGCACGCGCGCGGCCGCTCGGCCGTCCGGTTCCCGCGGCTCGCCTACGAGCGCGGTTCGGTGACGGGCGGAGTCTTCTACACCGGCGACGCGTTCCCGCCGGCGTACCGGAACGCCTACGTCTTCGGCGACTGGAGCCGGAGCTGGCTGCGCGTGCTTCCGGAGGGAGCGCGCGAGTCGCGGGGCCAGTTCGCGACGAGGACGGCAGGGCCGGTGGAGCTCGCCGTCGCCGCGGACGGGGCCCTCCTCTACGTCGCCGCGAACGCGGGCGAGCTCCGGCGGATCGTCCACGAGGGCGGTCAGGAGGGCGGCGACCAGGCAGCCATGCGGCGGTAGAGCTCGACGAGGGGGAGCGTCGCGGGGCCGGGCGCGTAGCGGCGCAGGAACGCCTCCCGGGCGGCGTCCCCCCGCTGCCGCCGCTCACCCGGGTCGGCGAGGATCCGAGCAGCGGCGGCCGCGAGCTCGTCGTCCGAGGCGGCCACGACGACGCCGTCGCCCGCGTCGATCCCCTCCGCCCCCGCCGGGGTCGTCACGACCGGGACGCCCGAGGCGATCGCCTCGAGGACCTTGACCTTCATCCCGCTCCCGCGCTCGAGCGGGAAGAGCAAGAGCGACAGCCCGGCGAGGAACTCGGCGGACGAGCCGACGTGCCCGACGACCTCGACGCCGGGGGCGGACGGAAGCCCGAGCCGGTCCATCCCGCGCCCCGCAACGACGAGACGCGCGTCCGCCACGCTCCGGCGCACTTGCGGCCACACCCTCGCCGCGAGGCGCTCCGCCGCTCTCGCGGTGGCCGGCCAGCGCGCCGTTCCGATGAGGCCCGCGACGGGCGGCCCGTCGAGCGGCGCGGGCGGATAGTGGCTCGGCTCCAGCGTGAGCGGCGCGACGACGACGTCGGCCGACGGCGCTCTCCGGCGGAGCTCGTCCGCGATGAGAGGCGAGCTCGCGACGAGATGCCCGTGGCGGCGGATCGCCGCCCGCTCGGCGAGGACGGTCTCGAGCAGGAAGCGACCCTCTCGCCGCCAGGGAGGCAGCCAGGGGCGGTCGCGCCGGATGAGGTAGTGCACGTGCACGAGCGACGGGACGGAGACGCCTTCGTCGCACCACGCCGTCTCCGTCTCCTCCAGATGGAGGACGTCCGCGCCGGCGGCCTCCTCGCGGACGAGCGCGCCGAAGCGGCCTCGGCCGAGCTCGCCGCGCGGCCTTCGGACCCGGTTCGCCCGGGCGTGCCAGCCGGGCGGCTCCGGGTCGACGGGCACGACGCGAACGGGGAGGTCGCCCGGAGGCTCCCCGTCGACGGCGAAGTGCTGCCGCGCCGCGATCGCGGTCACGTCGACCCCGTGCAGGCGCAGGCCGCGAAGGAGTCCGACGGCGCAGCGCCCCGGGGCGCCCCCTTCCAGGAGCGGAGGCTGGGTGAGGACGACGAGGGCCTTCACGCGAACCGGCGGCAGACCCAGCCGACGAACCCGCCCAACCGCGAACCGGCGGCCCCATCCAGCCAGGCGGCGTCGTCGGCGGGCACGATGCGGAGAGCCGCCGAGAGCACGCCGAACACCAGCGTGCCGGCGGCGAGGCCGAGCAGCAGACCGGCGACACCGCCGAGGCCGTCGGCGATGAGCCAGGCGGCCAGGCCGGCCGCACCCGACGAGAGCACGGTGCGAGCGAGGGAGGCAATCCGGAGGTCGAGCGGCCCGACGATTCTGAGCGCGTAGAGGAAGATGAGCGCCGCAGCGGTCCCCTGTCCGGCCACGTTGGCGATCGCGGCGCCGGTCGCCCCGTGCCGCGGAACGAGGGCGAAGGCGAGGCCGACGTTGAGCGCCGCCGCGCCCGTCTCCACGAGAAGCTGGGCACGCAGGAGCCCGAGCCCGGACAGCACCGATCCTCCCAGGTGGAGGAGGGGAACGAGGGGGAAGACGGCGACCATGATCAGGAGGACGGGCCCGGTGCCGCGGAACTCCTCCCCGTAGATCAAGAGAAGCAGGAGGGGCCCGAGGGCGAGCACCCCGGCCGTCAGCGGGAGAGCGAGGATGAGCATCAGCCGTGTCGCCCGCCCGAACCCGGCGCGGATCCGGTCCATCTCGCCCGCACCGGACAGCGTCGCGACCGCCGGGAGCGCCACCGCCCCGAGCGCCTCCGGGAAGCGCATGAGCGCCGCCGTCACGGCGAAGACGACCGAGTAGAGCGCGAGCTCCGTCTCCGTCGAGTACCGCTCGAGGAAGAAGAACTCGGAGCGCCGCCAGAGGACGAGCGTGAGGACGACACCGTACGAGGCGAGGGCGGCGAAGCCGGCCGCGCGGCGGCGGAGCCCCGCCCACTCCTCCGCCTCGAGAGGCTCCGTCGGCACGGTCGCCGCGAGCGCCCGGCGCATCAGCCAGGTCGTCCAGAGCAGGTTCGCGCTGGAGACGACCGCCTCGACGACGAACATCCCCGTGATGCCTCCGCCCGCGGCCAGGACGGCGATCGTCGCGAGCGTGCCGGCGGCGCCGGTGGCGAGGCCGACGACGGAGGCGTCGCGCCAGCGCTGGATCCCGACGAGGACGGCGTTCGGCACGGCATGGAGGACGCCCACGGCCGTTGCGAGGCCGGCGGCGGCGCAGTGCTCGCGATCGGCCTCCTCGGCGCGGAGCCGCGCTCGGCCTGGGTCTTCGCCGGCCT
>DATAAQ010000154.1:0-21123 GCA_036260055.1 Gaiellaceae bacterium
CGTCGCTGGCGGACACGCCGGGGTCAGACCCCGGCATGTCCCGTCCGGCCGGATCCGCGTACGCGGGAGCGGGGATGCGCGGTTCCCGCAGACCGCGGCGGCGGGCGGCGCGGAGCGGCGATCCGGCGGCCGGCGGCCGGCGGGCGATCCCTGGGAGGATGGCTGCGGCACGCCGGCTCCTGCTTCCCCTCGCGCTCCTCGTCGGCGTCCTCGTCCCCGCCGGCGACGCGCTCGCGCGCGGCGGCGACTACACGATCGAGGGCGGGAGCCTCGAGGCGCAGGCCCAGGTGCACGCCGCGCTCGCGGCGAGCCGCTTCGACTGGGGCGTCGTCCCGGCACGGATCACGATCCGCATCACGCGCTGCGGCTGCGCCGGCTCGCGTCCCGGGGAGATCGTCCTGGACGAGGACGCCCTCGTCCGCTCGCCGTTCGGTCCGCGCTACGCGTGGGGCGTCGTCCAGCACGAGTACGCCCACCAGGTCGACTGGCTCGTCCTCCGGCCCCGTGAGCGGCGCGCGCTGGCGCGGCGCCTCGGGGCGCGCGCCTGGTGCCACGACGAGCCCGGCCTCGCCCACGACGACTACGGCTGCGAGCGCTTCGCCACGTCGCTGGCGTGGGCGTACTGGCGCTCGCCGGAGAACGTCCAGCGGCCGACGTGGGAGCGGCCCTTCCAGCCGCGCCCGTTCCGCTCGCTCCTCGCCCGCTTCGTCTCGGCCTAGGCGATCAGCGAGAGCCGGAGCGCCTTCGCGACCGCCTGCGTCCGCGTGTCGGCGTCGAGCTTCGTCATCGCCTTGCGGATGTGCGTGCGCACGGTCTCGGGCGAGATGAAGAGCCGCCGGCCGATCTCCTCGTTCGAGAGCCCGTCCGCCAGGTGGCGGAGCACCTCCCGCTCCCTCTGCGTCAGCTCGGGCGCCGTCCCGTTGGCCTGCGAGGCGGCGAAGACGCCCGCGAGCACCGGGTCGACGTACGTGCCGCCGCGCGCGACGATCTCGACCGCGCGGACGAGGTCGACGAGCGGCGCCTCCTTGACGAGGAAGCCGCGTGCGCCGGCGTCGATGGCCTCCGTGAGGAGCGCGCGATCGCCGTAGCCGGTGTAGAGGATCAGCCGGGTCGGAAGGTTCGCCTTCGTCGCCCTGCGGACGAGCTCCATCCCCGAGAGGCCGGGCATGCGGACGTCCACGAGCGCCACCGCCGGGCGGCGCGTCTCGATCTTCGCGTACGCCTCGTCGCCGTCGCGGGCGCGGCCGGCGACGTCGATCTCGTGGTCCTCGAGGACGGCGCAGATCGCCTCGACCATGGCGGGATGGTCGTCGGCGACGAGGCAGGAGAGCCGGGTGCTCACCGGGCCACGCTCACGCCGCGCGCGGAGGGAGCCTCGGGGCGGACCGCCGCGATGTCGTCCACCGAGGCGAGGAAGAGGTCGAGGAGCTCGGCGTCGAAGTGGCTCCCCCGACCGTCGTGCATGGTCGCGAGCGCCTCGTCGACCGGGAGCGCCGCGCGGTAGACGCGGTCGGCCGTGAGGGCGTCGAAGACGTCCGCCACGGCGGCGATACGGCCCTCGAGCGGGATCGCCTCGCCGGCGAGCCCGCGCGGGTAGCCGCTTCCGTCCACCTTCTCGTGGTGCGTCCACGCGATCAGCGCGGCCGCGTCGAGGAGCTCGGCGCCGGATCCGCTCAGGAGGTCGCGGCCGATCTCCGTGTGCGTGCGCATGACCTTCCACTCGGCCTGCGTCAACGAGCCGGGCTTGAGCAGGATGCGGTCGGGGATCCCGATCTTCCCCACGTCGTGGAGCGGGCTCGCGATCCGGAGAAGCTCGCAACGCTCCCGGCCGAGGCCCGCCTTCGCCGCCAGGACCTCGCAGATGCGGCTCATCCGCCCGATGTGCCTGCCGGTCGCCTCGTCGCGGAACTCGGCCGCCGCCGCGAGCCGGCGGATCGTCTCCTCGTGCGAAGCGCGCAGAGCCGCCGTCCGCAGCCGGACGATCTCCTCGAGCTCCTCGTGACGCGCGCGGCTCTCGATCTCGAGGTTGCGCCGGCGGAGCGCGTTCGCGACGCCGATCAGGAGCTCGTTCGGCGTGAACGGCTTGATGATGTAGCCGTAGGCGCCGAGCGTGAGCGCGTTCTCGGCGATTCGCGGGTCGTCGAGCCCGCTGACCATGACGACGGCGGTGTCCGGATGCGCGGCGGTGGCGTGCCGAACGAGGTCGAGCCCAGAGGCCCCGGGCAGGTTGACGTCGCAGAGCACGAGCTCGGGGTCGAGCTCGTCGAGGAGGCGGCCGGCCTGGGTCGCGTCGGCGCTCACGGCGCAGGAGTACCCGTGGCCCTCGAGCATGCTGGAGAGCAGGCGCCCGACGTGCTCGTCGTCCTCGACCACGAGGATCCGCCCGCCGGCGATGCTAAGCGGCGGCGGCGACATCGAGCACCTCCCGGATCTTGGCCGCGAGCGCGCTCGCGTTGAACGGCTTCTGGAGGAGGGGGCAGGGGGCGAGCTCGTCGGCGACCGCGCGCTCGGCGTACCCGGACATGTAGACGACCTTCGTGTCGGGTCGCGCCTCGGCGAGCCGCCGCATGAGCTCGAGGCCGCCCATGCCCGGCATGACGACGTCCGTGACGACGACCTCGATCGGCCCGGCGTGCCCGTCGGCGACCGCGAGCGCCTCGAGGCCCGTGGCCGCGGTCAGCACGGTGTAGCCGCGACCCGCGAGGTCGCGGGCGATCAGCTGCCGCACGACCCCCTCGTCCTCGACGACGAGCACGGTCTCGCTCCCCTCTCCGGCCGCCGCTTGGCCGTCGGCCGCGAGCTCGTCCCCGGGCTTCTCGACGCGGGGAAGGTAGATCCTGAACGTCGTCCCCTCGCCCTGCTCGCTGTAGACCCAGATGTAGCCGCCGCTCTGCTTGACGATCCCGTACACCGTCGCGAGCCCGAGGCCGGTGCCCTTGCCGACCTCCTTCGTCGTGAAGAAGGGCTCGAACGCGTGCGCCTGGGTCTCCGCGTCCATGCCGACCCCGGTGTCCGTGACGGCGAGGACGACGTAGGCCCCGGGCGGCATCTCCACCCTGCCGGCCGTGAACGTCCCGTCCACCTCGACGTTCTCGGTCTCGAGGACGAGGCGACCGCCCTCCGGCATCGCGTCGCGGGCGTTGACGACGAGGTTCGCGATCACCTGCTCGATCTGGCCGGGGTCCGCCTCGACGCGGCCGAGCGCGGGGTCGACGGCCGTCACGAGCTCGACGTCCTCGCCGATCAGCCTGCGAAGCATGCGCTCCATGTCCTCGACGACGCGGTTGAGGTCGATCACCCTCGGCTTCAGCACCTGCCGGCGGCTGAACGCGAGGAGCTGGCGCGTGAGCGTGGCGGCGCGCTCCGCGGCCCGCTTGACCTCGGCGGCGTCGGCGCGCCGGGGGTCGTCCTCGGCGAGGCCCATGTAGAGCAGGTCCGCGTAGCCGAGGATCCCGGTCAGGAGGTTGTTGAAGTCGTGCGCGACTCCGCCGGCCAGGCGGCCGACCGCCTCGAGCTTCTGCGAGCGGAAGAGCTGCTCCTCCAGCCGCCGCCGCTCCGTCACGTCGCGGGTGACGGAGAGCGCCGCCCGGACCTCGCCGTTCGCGCCGGCGAGCGGGACCGCGTGCGTCTCCATCCGCCGGCGGGTGCCCCGCAGCCCCACGAGCTCGAACTCGAGGTTGCCGGAGCCGCCCGCCAGCACCTCCCGGGTGAGGGCGGTGAAGGCCGCACGGTCCTCCGGCGCGACGAGCTGCGCGACGTCCATGCCGGCTACGTCCTCGAGGGACTCGGCCTCGATCATCTCGAGCCCGGCCCTGTTCATCTCGAGGAGCGTCCCGTCGGGCGCCACGAGGTTCACGCACTCCGGCTCCGTGTCGATGATCGTCTTCAGGAAGCTCTCCCGCTCGGCGAGCGCGTGCTCGGCCCGCTTGCGCTCCGTGATGTCGAGCAGGTAGCCCTGGAGGAAGAGGGGCCGGCCGAGCGCGTCCTTGACGACGACGGCCTCGTCCTGGAGCCACACCGTGCGGCCGTCCCGGGCGAGCAGGCGGTACTCCGTGCGCAGCGGCTCCCCGGTCGCGTGCGTCCGCGCGTGCTCGGCGAGGACGCGTTCGCGGTCCTCGGGGTGCAGCCTCGCCGCGAAGAGCTCCAGGTTGTTCGCCCACTCCTCGGCCGCGTACCCGAGCAGAGGCTCGATCTGCGGGCTCGTGTAGACGTTCGAGCCGGGCCCGTCGAGCGCGTCCATGTACGTGACGAGCGGAAGCTGCTCGACGAGGGTCCGGTACCGCCGCTCGGCCGTCCGGAGCGCCTCCTCCGCCTGCTCGTCGGCCGTCACGTCGCGGCAGGTCGTGAGGAGGAGGACGGGCCGACCCTCCTCGTCGGGGATCGGCACGACGGAGCCCTCGACGGCGATCCAGCGCCCGTCTCGCGCCCGGATCCGCGCCCGGGCGACGGCTGCGGCCCCCGTCGCCGCCGCGGAGGCGAGCGCCGAGCGGACGCAGGCGAGGTCGTCCGGATGCACCTCGAGCGGGTTCCTCTCCGCAGTCAGCTCCTCGCGGCGGAAGCCGAGCGCTTCCTCCCACGAAGGCGAGGCGTACGCCATCCGGCCGTCGAGCTCGACGAGCGCGATGAGATCCCTCGCGTTCTCGACGACGAGGCGGTAGAGCTCGCGGCTGCGGCGGAGCTCCTCCTCGTTCTCCTTCCGGCCGGTGATGTCGGCGGCGACCCCGATCATGCGCGCGGGTCGCCCCTCCGCGTCGCGGAGGACGCGGCCCCTGCTCGCGTTCCAGCGCACCGTTCCGTCCGCCGTCCCCACGCGGAACTCGACGTCGTAGAGCGTGCCCCGCTCGAGCGCGGCCTTCACGGCGGCGGCGACGCGCTCCCGGTCCTCAGCGCTGACGACGGCGAGGAAGGAGCCGAACGTCCCGTCGAAGGAGCCGTTCCGGACGCTGTTGATCTCCTCGAGCTTCTCCGACCAGACGAGCTCGTCGGTGCGGAGGTTCCAGTCCCAGATCCCCATGTCGCCGGCCTCGAGCGCGAGGCGCAGGCGCTCCTCGCTCTCCGCCAGCTCGCGCTCGTGCTCGGCACGGCGGATCGCGCCGGCGAGCACGTTCGCGAGCGCCTGGAGGAAGTGGACGTCCTCCGGCGTGAACTGCCGTGGATCCGTCGCGTGCGCGGCCAGGACGCCGTACGGCCGCTCGCTGCCGGAGATCAGGACGCTGAGGCTGCTCACGACCCCGTACTCCTGCAGGAGCCCGCGCGCGTCGAAGCGCGTCTCCGCGGCGGTGTCCGGCACGACGACCGCCTCGCGCGCGAGAAGCGTGTAGCCGGCCAGCGAGCGGGTCGCGGCGCCGAGCGTCCCGTGGCCGACGAGCCCGGCGCGCCAGCCGACGCCGGCGCGGAGGACGAGCGACTCGCCGTCCGGGAGGAGCTCCTGCACCTCGGCGAGCCCGACCCGGAGCGTCGAGGCGACGACGGCGACCGCCTCGTCGAGGAGGTCGCCGACGGCGGCTCCGTCGAGCGCGCGCTGGCCGAGCTCGGCGACCGCCTGCTGACGGCGCGCCGCAGCGTCCGGCTGCGCTCGGTCGGGGGGCGAAGATCGCACGTTCCGAGGGAGAGATCGCCCGTTTCGGGGCATCCCACGTCCCCCGTTCGGGGCGCGGCGTCAGGCCGAGAACGCCTCGTCGACCAGCGCGAGCAGGCGCTCGAGCGGGAACGGCTTGCCGAGGAACGCGCGCACTCCGGCGGCGGCCAGGCTCTCCGCGGCCTCGGGGTCGACGGCACCGCTGAGGACGACGATCGGGACGGTCGCCGTCTCCGGCTGCCCGCGCAGGCCGCGGGCGACCTCTGCGCCCTCCATGTCCGGAAGGCGTAGGTCGAGGAGCACGAGGCCCGGCCGCTCCTCCCGGGCGAGCCTGAGCCCCTCGGCGCCGGTGCGGGCGGCGAGCATGCGAACTCCCCTCGTCGCGAGCACGCGCTCGACGAGCACCGCGTTCGGCCGGCTGTCCTCGACGTAGAGGACGACGCGGTCGCCCGCCGGCACGGCGGCGTGGCGCGAGGCGCCTGCGGTCGCGGCCTCTCCCGTCCCGTCGAGAAGACCCCTGATCCGAGCGGTCAGCGCGCGTGCCCGGGAGACCGCTCCGGCGGCCAGCGCGCCCTCGAGCTCCGCGGCGAGGGCCTCGACCTCGCCCAGACCGACGACTGCGGCCGAGCCGCGGAGCGTGTGCGCCTCGTGCGCCGGGTCTCCCCGCTCCTCCTCGATCGCGGAGAGCCGGCGCTGCGCCTCCGCGACGAACGCCCTGCGGAGTTCGTCGCTCACAGGAGGCCGGACTTCTGCGCGACGGCGACCGCCTCCGCGCGCCTGCGGACGCCGAGCTTGAGGAAGACCCGGCCGAGCAACGTCTTGACCGTCTCCTCGCCGACGCCGAGCCGCGCCGCCACCTCGGCGTTCGTCCCCCCGGCGGCCACGAGGCGGAGCACCTCGCGCTCGCGCGGCGTCAGCGGTACCCGGCCAGGGTCGCGCCTCGGATGCCGCGGGTCGAACGTGCTGCGGCCGTCCAGGACGGTGCGGAGCGCCCCGACGAGGTCCTCGCCCCGGGCGCTCTTGACGACGGTCGCCTCGGCCCCGGCTTCGCGCGCCGCCTCGTTCAGGCCGCTCGTCGGCCCGGCGGTCATGACGACCGCCGGCACGGAGAGCCCGCGCGCCCGCAGCAGGCGCACGAGCTCGGTGCCCGTGCCGTCCGGCAGCTTCTGGTCGACGAGGAGCAACTCCGGCGGCCGCCGGGCGGCCAGCCCGAGCGCGTCGGCCGTGGTCGCCGCCTCGCCCGCGACCCGGAATTCCGACCCGGCGAGGGCCTCGCGAACCCAGGCCCGGACGATCGGATCGTCCTCGACGAGGAGAAGCCGGACCTCCGCGGCGGTGACTCGCGTCAACGATCCGCATCGTACTCCCCGATTCGGGTGAGGAGTGCCGCGCCGGAAGGGGGATGCCCCGCGGCGGTGCCGTACCGAAACGAGAACGGTGAGCGACGTTCCGGCCGCATACTCCGAGATCGAGCACGAGAGCCTCGACGCCCTCGTCGAGGCCGCGCGGCTCGCCGCGCTGGGCGAACTGACGGCGGGCGCCGCACACGAGATCAACAACCCGCTCTTCGCGATCCTCACCCTCGTCGACTTCCTTCTACGGGACGCCGAGCCGGGCACGAAGGCGCACGATCGCCTGCGCCTGATCGAGGGCAGCGCGCGCGACATCGAGGCGGTCGTCGGGCGCGTGCACCGTTTCGCGCGCGAGCGTGCGGGCGACGGAGCCCCCTTTCCGCTCGAGGAAGCCGCCGCGTCCGCCGTCGACCTCGTCAGGCACGCGAGCGCCGCCCGCGACATCGAGATCGCCGAGTCCTACCCTCCGGCCCCCGCGCTGGTGGCCGGCGACCCGCGGCAGCTGAAGCTGATCGTCGTGAGCCTGCTGCTGAGCGCGGTCCACGCCGTGCCCGGCGGCGGCACGGTCCTCGTGACCGTCGTCCGCGAGGGCGACGACGTCGTGGCGAGCGTCGCCGGCGGCGGGCCGGTCGTCCCTGCGGGGGACGACGAGACGATCTTCCGGCTGTGGGGGAGGAGCGCGCCCGGCGGCGGCGCCGGCCTCGGCCTTCCGGTCGCCCGCGCGCTGGCCGAGCTCCACGGAGGCACGCTCGCCTTCGACCCCGCCGTCGCGGGGGAGGCCCGCTTCGTCCTGCGGCTCCCGGGGGCCGACGCGTGAGCCGGGTCGTCGTGGTCGACGACGAGCCCGTCGTGCGCGCGCTCGTCGCCGAGCTGCTCGCCGACGCCGGGCACCAGGTCGCCGCCGTGGCGAGCGGCGAGGAGGCGCTTCCGCTCCCGGCCGACGTCGACCTGCTCGTCTGCGACCTCGGGCTGCCGGGCCTCGCCGGCGAGAAGGTCGTCGAGGCTGCGCTGGCCGAGCGCCCGGGGCTCGCCGTCGTGGTCATGACCGGAGACGCAGAGGACGAGCGGGCGACCGGCGTCCTCGCGAAGCCCTTCTCGCCCGCGGAGCTCCTGGAGGCGGTGGCCGCCGCCCTCGGCGGGCCGCGCTTTCGCGTGCTCGTGGCCGAGGATCACCCCGCGGTCCGGGCGAGCCTCGTCGCCTACCTGGAAGCCCAGGACGACGTCGTCGTCGTCGGCGAGGCGGGGGACGGCCGCGAGGCGGTCGCGCTCGCCGAGCGCGAGGCGCCCGACTTCGTTCTCATGGACATCCGCATGCCGGGCCTGGACGGAATCGAGGCGACGCGGGCGATCAGGAGCCGCCGGCCGGCGACGCGCGTCGTCCTCCTCTCGGCCTACGAGCACGACGAGCTCATCGAGGCCGGGCTTCGGGCCGGCGCGCAGGGCTTCCTCCTCAAGGGAGCGAGCGGGACGCAGCTCGTCGCAGCCGTCCGCGAACGCGGCGGCGAGAGCCTGGAGGCGGTCCGGTGAGCGGGCTCCCGCGCTGCCTCGTCGCCGACGACCATCCCGCGCTCGTCGCGGCAGTGGCCGACTTCCTCCGCGAGAGCGGCTTCGACGTCGTCGCGACAGCGCCCGACGGGCCCGGCGCGCTCGCGGCCGCCCGCGAGCATCGTCCCGACGCCGTGCTCCTCGACTACCGCATGCCCCGCGTCGCGGGGGAGGAGCTCGTACGCGGGCTTCGGGAGGCGGCGCCGCGGGCGGGCATCGTCGTCTACACGGCCGACGGGGACGACCGCCTCGTAGCGGAGGCGCTCGCCGCCGGGGCCGCGGGGGTCGTCCTGAAGGAGGCCCCGCTCGCGGACGTCGCCCGCGCCGTCCGCGCCGTGCTCGCGGGCGGCTCGTACGTCGACGCCGCCCTCGGAATCTCTGCGCTCACGAGCAGACGGCTCTCCTCCGAGCTCACGAGCCGCGAGGCGGACGTCCTCGCCCTTCTCGCGGAGGGCTTCACGTACGAGGAGATCGGACGCCGGCTCGGGATCAGCTCGGAGACGGTGCGGACGCACCTCCAGAAGGCATCCGAGAGGCTCGGCGCGTCGACGAGGACGCACGCCGTCGCGACGGCGATCCGTCTCGGCCTCATCGCGTAGGCACGGCCTCCCTACTCCGAAGCGGGGATTCCCGTACCCCGGGAGCGGCCATTCGCGCCGGTGCTGCGGCGCCTCATGATGCGGTTCAGGCATGGTCGTTCGCGCTGACCGGCGTATCGGCCCTTCCGCCGTGGAGCGCTCGGCGCCCGCGGCGACGGGCGCGATGGCGGCTGCCGTCGAGACCCTCCAGAGCCACCTCGAGTTCGTCCTCGACGAGCGGGCCGGGCACCTGAACGCGGAGCAGCGGCGCTTCCTCGACGTCGCCGTCCGCTACGGCGACCGGCTCGTCCGGCTCGCCGAGGATCTCCGCACGATCGCGCTCGCCGACGCCGGCGAGCTCGAGATCGCGCTGGGCCGGGTCGACCTCGCCGCGGTCGCGCAGTCGGCGGTCGAGCATGTCTGGCCGGTCGCCCGCGTCGAGGGCAAGGCGCTCGACCTGCGAAGCGACGGGCCGGTCGCCATCGAGGCCGACCTGCGCTGGGTCGAGCGGGCGGTCGTCGGCCTGCTCGCGGACGCGGTCGACGCCACGGTCCCGGGAACGAGCGTCAGGCTCGACGTCCGGGACGACTCGCTCGAGCTCGGCTACGAGGGCGCCCAGCCCCCCGGCGACGTCCCGCTCGCGCTCGCCGACGCGGTCGCGCGGCTCCACGGCGGCGAGCTCGTCGTCGGCAGGGAGGGCCCGGAAATCTCCCTCCTGCTCCGGCTCTCGCTCGCCGCGTCTGCGGCCTTGCCCGCGGCGGCCTAGCCCGCGTCCCGGTGCCGCGGCTCCCGGCGGGCGGCGTCGGTCCCCGTCACCTCGTCCTCGCCTTCCGGACGCTCGAGCGAGCCCTCCCGCTCCTCGCCCTCGGACGGGAGGCCGCTCGTCCCCGGATCCTGGGGGATGCGCTCGTCGGGGGTCTCGGGCCTCGGCGTCATCGCCCCCAGTCTACGGGCGTGTAACGAACGGCCTCCGCCGCGGTCGGGAGAGCGTAAGCTCGCCTGCGAAAGGAGTGTCATGGCATTCGTCTCCCGCGGCTTCCGCGGCCGCCGCCGCGACCCGGCGGAGAGCGCCCGCGTCCCTCCGGGGCAGTACGTCGTCGACGACTTCCCGGTCCTCTCCGCCGGCCCGACCCCGCACACCCCGCTCGAGGAGTGGAGCTTCTCCGTGGTCTCGCCCGCGGGCGACGTGCTGCGCCGCTGGAGCTGGGAGGAGTTCCGCGCCCTTCCCGCCGAGACGGTGACGACCGACATCCACTGCGTGACGAAGTGGTCGAAGCTCGACACGACCTGGGAGGGAGTCCCGGTCGACGACCTCCTCTCGGACGTCGAGCACGACGCGGCCTACGTCACGGCCTTCTGCGACGGGGGGTACACGACGAACCTCCCGCTCGAGGACGTGCTCGACGGCAAGGCATGGATCGCCTTCGCGTTCGGCGGGGAGCCGCTGGAGCCGGAGCACGGCGGCCCCGCGCGTCTGCTCGTACCGCACCTCTACTTCTGGAAGAGCGCCAAGTGGGTCCGCGGCCTTCGGCTCATGGACGACGACGAGCCCGGGTTCTGGGAGGCGCTCGGATACCACATGTACGGCGACCCTTGGCGGGAGCAGCGGTACTGGGGCGACTGACCCCGGCGCCGCTCGCCTGGCGGTTGGCCGAGGTCGTGGAGCTCGTCCCGGAGACGCCGCGGGCGACGACGCTCGTGCTCGACGTGCCCGGCTGGCCGGGGCACCGCGCGGGCCAGCACGTCGACGTGCGCCTGACGGCGGAGGACGGCTACCAGGCCCAGCGGAGCTACTCCATCGCCTCGCCGCCGGGCGCCGGGCGGATCGCTCTCACCGTCGAGCGGCTCGAGGACGGCGAGGTCTCCCCTTACCTCGTGGGGGAGCTGCGGCCCGGCGACCGCTTCGAGCTCCGCGGCCCCGTCGGCGGCTACTTCGTGTGGGACGGCGAGCCGGCGCCGCTCCGGCTCGTGGCGGGTGGGTCGGGGCTCGTCCCGCTGATGGCCATGCTCCGATACCGGGCGGCCGTCGGCGCCGCGGCGCCGGCGCGCCTCCTCGTCTCGGCGCGCACGCTCGAGGACCTCCTCTACCGGGGCGAGCTCGAGCGGCTGGCGGACGACGACGAGGACCTCCGGGTCGCCGTCACGCTGACGCGCAGCGCGCCGGACGGCTGGAGCGGCTACGACCGGCGGGTCGACAGGGCGATGCTCTCGGAGGTGCTCGGGCCGCCGGCGGACGACGGCCGCGTCTTCGTCTGCGGCCCGACCCGGTTCGTCGAGACGGTCGCCGACGACCTCGTGGCCCTCGGCTACGATCCCGCCCGCGTCCGCACGGAGCGGTTCGGCCCGACGGGAGGGTGACGATGGAGGACGCGGATCTCAGGCTGGACGGCAACGCGGCCGCCGGCCTGCTCGCGGAGGTCTTCGCGCTCGAGCTGACGACGGCCGTCGGCACCTGCGGGTCGTGCGGCGCCCGGGGCGAGGTCGGCTCGCTCGCCGTGTACGCGCACGCGCCCGGGGTCGTCGTCCGCTGTCCGCGCTGCGATGCGGTCCTCCTCCGCCTCGTCCGCGGGCCCGGCCGAACCTGGCTCGAGCTCGCGGGAGTCCGCTCCCTCGAGCTCCGGTCGCCGGAGGGGGCGTAACCGCGCGGCGCGTCCCGCCGTTGCACCTCCGTGAGCACGGCGACACTCGAGGCGAAGCGACGCGCGCGGGGTCCCTGGGCCGAGCGCCTGGGGCGCTTCGGCTTCGCGGCCAAGGGCGTCCTCTACGGGATCGTCGCCCTCATCGCGATCCAGGTCGCCGTCGACGGGGGCAAGCCGGAGGACAAGAAGGGAGCCCTCCAGGCCGTCGCCGAGCAGCCGTACGGCGAGATCCTGCTCGGCGTCCTCGCGGCGGGGCTTGCGGCGTACGCTCTCTGGCGGTTCATCGAGGCCGCCCTCGGCCCCCGGGACGAGGAGGGCGCGAAGGCGCTCGGGAAGCGGATCGTCGCGCTCGGGAAGGGCCTTCTCTACGCGGGCCTCTTCGCCGTCGCGGTGGCCATCCTGACCGGCGCGGGCGGCGGCGGCGGCAGCGAGGACGAGACGACGGCGACGCTCCTCGATCTTCCGGCCGGGGTCTGGCTCGTCGCGGCGATCGGCGTCGGGCTGCTCGTCGCGGCGCTCTACAACGGCTACCGGGGGGTCACGCGCAAGTTCTGCGACGACCTCCGCGGCATGAGTCCCGGCGAGGAGCGTTGGGTCGCGCGGATCGGCGTCCTCGGCCATCTCGCGCGGATGGTCGTGTTCGGGCTCATGGGCGCCTTCCTCGTGAAGGCGGCCCTGGAATACGACCCGGACGAGGCCGTCGGGCTCGACGGAGCGCTCCTCGAGGTGGCGCAGCAGCCGTTCGGGCCCTACCTCCTCGGGCTCGTCGCCGCGGGCCTCCTCGCCTACGGGCTGTTCTGCCTCGTGCAGGCGCGTTTCCGCGAGCTCTGACCAGCGCCGTCCCCGCCCTGTCCTAACCTCCAGGGCGGGTGTACGACTTCCTGCTCCTCGTCCACGTCCTCTCGGCCTTCGCGCTCGTCGGCGGGACGGTGGCCTTCTGGGCGATCGCGCTGGCCACGCGACCCCGCCGCCCGCTCCTCTCCGCAGCGACGGTGGCCGCGCTCGTCGGGCCGACGACGGTCGTCACGGTGGCGGGCACGCTCGGCACGCTCGTCTTCGGCGTCTGGCTGGCGATCTACCTCGACGCGTACCAGCTGTGGGACGCCTGGATCGTCGCGTCGCTCGTCCTCTGGCTCGTCGGAACCGTCACCGGCGCGCGCGGCGGCAAGGAGTACAACGCCGCCGGGACGGCCGGCACCCCGGAGGAGGTCGCCCGCCTCTGGCGGCGCGGGAACGCCCTCGCGGCCGTCTCGACGGTCGCCGTGCTCACCGTCCTCGTCCTCATGATCTTCAAGCCCGGCGCCTGACGTGTCCTTCGCCGCGATCCGACCCGACGACGTCAACTTCCCGCTCCTGCTCCACGTTCTCGGGGCGATGGTGCTCGTCGGCATGCTCTTCGTCGCCGCGCTCGCGCTCCTCGTCGCCTGGCGGCGTGCCGACGGGAGCACGGGTCTGACGCGCTTCGGGTTCTGGTCGATCCTCGCCGGAGTGCTCCCCGGCTACGTGCTCATGCGAATCGGGGCGGAATGGACGGCGTCGGAGGAGTTCGGCGGCTCCGACCCGCGCCTCGCCTGGCTCGACATCGGCTACATCACCGCCGACGTGGGCGCGCTGATCATCATCCTCTCCATCGTCCTGAGCATCGTCGGGCTCCGGCGCACGAGGGCGGACGCCCCCGGCGGCTCGACGCTCGCGCGCATCGTGGGCGTCGCGGCCGTCCTCCTCCTGGCCGCGTACCTCGTCGCCGTCTGGGCGATGACGAGCAAGCCGTCCTAGGGAGCGAGGCGCGAAGGGCCGCCCGGAGGCGGCCCTTCGGCACGAGAGGATGCGTCGCCTACGCGGCCGCGGGGACCGCCTCCGCCCGCATGCGGAGGTCGCGGTTGCGCAGGGCGAGGAGCGTCGCCGCCAGCGAGAGCACCGCGAACCCGACGCCCACCCAGAAGGCGGCGACGAACCCGTCGGTCAGCGCCGAGGCCGGCGCGGCGCCGTCGGCGAGCAGGCTCTCCGTCCGGGTGGTCGAGACGGTCGCGAGCACGGCGAGCCCGAGCGCGCCGCCGATCTGCTGCGTCGTGTTGATGAGCCCGGAGGCGAGCCCCGCCTCCCGGTCGCCGATCCCGGCGAGCGCGGCGATCGAGACGGGCACGAACGAGAAGCCCAGCCCGACGCCCACGAGGAGGAACCCGGGCAGGAGGTCGCCGACGTAGGAGCCCTGCGGCGAGACCTGCGTGAAGTACGCGAGTCCACTGCCGAGCAGCACCATGCCCGCGGCGAGGACCGGCTTCACGCCGATGCGCGTCACGAGAGCCTGGGAGACGCCGGAGGAAACGACCGCCGTCAGCGCGATGGCCAGGTACCCGGCACCGGTCTTCATCGCCGAGAACCCGAGCACCTGCTGCATGTACAGCGAGAGCAGGAAGAACATCCCGAACACGGTCGTGCCCAGCCCTAGCCCGATCAGGTTGGCGCCCGCCGGCGTCCGGCGGCGGAAGAACCCGAGAGGCACGAGCGGCGAGCGCGAGCGGAGCTCGACGGCCAGGAAGGCCGCCATCAGGGCCGCCGACGCCGCGAGCACGCCGATCGTCTGCAGGGACGCCCAGCCGGCGTTGGTCGACTGCGTCAGGCCGTAGACGAGGAGCATCAGGCTTCCCGTCACCGTGACGGCGCCGGCCGCGTCGAAGTGCTTCTTCAGCCCGTCGGCCCGGCTCTCGCGCACGTAGCGGGGCACGAGGACGAGCGCGCCGAGCGCGATGGGGACGTTGACGAAGAAGATCCACTCCCAGCTCACGTACTCGGTGAAGACGCCGCCCAGGAGGACGCCGATGGCGGCCCCCGAGCCGGCGATCGCGCCGAGGATGCCGAGCGCCTTGTTGCGCTCGGAGCCCTCCGAGAACATCACCGAGACGATCGAGAAGACCGACGGCGAGAGGATCGCGCCGGCCGCGCCCTGGAGCAGCCTCGCGACGACGAGCATCGCGGGCGAGCTCGCGAATCCCGCGAAGAGCGAGAAGAGGGCGAACGCGACGAGACCGGCGACGAACACGCGGCGCCGGCCGAGGAGGTCGCCCATGCGGCCGCCGAGGAGCAGGAAGCCCCCGAAGGTGAGCGCGTAGCCGCTCACGACCCACTGCAGGTCCTCCGGCGAGAAGCCGAGGTCCGTCTGGATCGAGGGCAGCGCCACGTTCACGATCGAGAGGTCGAGGACGACCATGAGGTAGGCGACGCCGAGCACGGCGAGCGCCTTCCAGCGCTTGGGATCGAGTGCGGGGGACATGCTTCTCCTTCCGGTGGCCGAAGCTCGAGTCATCTGGGTCGAGGGTGCCGCAGCGGCGCGGGCGCAGAAAGGCGGGTAGCAGGCGTCGCGGGGTACGGGAAACTCGACTGGCGGGGAGGCGGGCGCCCGTTAGGCTCTGTCGGCTATGGAGACACGGCGACTCACACTCGTCTTCACGGACGTCGAGGGCTCGAGCGGGCTCCTCGAGCGCCTGCGCGGCGAGTATCCGCTCCTGCTCGCGGCGCACCGGCGGCTCGTGCGGGCGGCAGCCGGTGCGGGCGCCGAGGAGGTGGAGTGTCGCGGAGACGGCTTCATCTTCGCGTTCGAGAACGCCGACGAGGCCGCCGCGTTCGCGGTCCGCGTCCAGCAGGCGCACGCGGAGGCGAGCTGGCCGGGCGACGAGAGGGTGCGGGTCCGGATCGGCATCCATACCGGCGAGGCGCTCGTCGGGAAGGAGGGCTACGTCGGCATCGACGTCCACCGGGCTGCCCGCATCGGAGCGGCCGCGCACGGAGGCCAGGTGCTCCTCTCGCTCCAGGCGGCCGAGCAGGCGGCCGGAGTGGAGAGCCGGCGCCTCGGCGACTTCAGGCTCGCCGGGCTCTCGGAGCCGCAGTGTCTCTACCAGCTCGTCGCGCCCGGCCTCGACGGCGAGTATCCGCCGCCGCGCGGCGTGACGCCGGCGAACCGCCGCCGCATCCTCGTCGCCGACGACTCCGTGCTCCTGCGGGAGGGCCTCGTCCTCCTCGTCGAGCGGGCCGGCTGGGACGTCGTCGGGCAGGCGGCCGACGCCGACGAGCTGCTCGCGCAGGTGGAGGAGCTCCGTCCCGACGTCGTCATCGTCGACATCCGGATGCCGCCGACGCACACCGACGACGGCCTACGGGCCGCGAAGGAGATCCGCCGAAGGCAC
The DNA here is from genome assembly GCA_036260055.1 of Gaiellaceae bacterium. Classification (GTDB taxonomy): domain Bacteria; phylum Actinomycetota; class Thermoleophilia; order Gaiellales; family Gaiellaceae; genus DASQWP01. The sequence continues at coordinate 15,874 of DATAAQ010000154.1, forward strand.
CCGGAGCTCGGCGTCCTCGTGCTCTCGCAGTACGCGGAGCCGGTCTACGCCCGCGAGCTCCTCGCGGGCGGCGAGGAGGGAGTCGGCTACCTGCTCAAGGATCGCGTCGCGGACGTCGACGGCTTCGCGGCCACGCTCGAGAGCCTCGCAGCCGGGGGCTGCGTCCTCGACCCCGAGCTTCGGCGCGTCTCGGGGGCGTAGACTCCTCCGAGGGCAGCTCGTGTTCGCGCGCGTGACGACGTTTCGAGGCGCTCCCGACCGCATCGAGGAGGGTGTCCGCGTGTACCGCGAGCAGGTGATCCCGTGGCTCCGGGACGCGACGGGGTTCCGCGGGTGGATCGTCCTCCTCGACCGCGAGCAGGAGAGGGCGGTGGGGATCACCTTCTGGGCGAGCGAGCAGGCGGCCGCCGACGGCGAGGCGAGCGGCGGCGTCCTCCGCGACGAGGTCGCCGCGAGCGTCGGGGCGCTCATGGAGAGCCTCGCGCTCTACGAGGTCGCCGCCGTCAGCGGCGTCTCGCTGACCGAGACCTCCTAGGCCTGGTAGACGAACGGGAGCTCGTCGGCGATGTCGCGCAGGCGGGGAGCCGTGGCGTCGCGCTGGGACGGCACGAGCTCGTCCGCCGGGAGCGGCCACTCGATCGCGACGTCCGGGTCGTCGTAGGCGATTCCGCGCTCGGTCGCGTCGGCGTAGTAGGCGTCCTGCTTGTACATGACGTCCGCGACGTCGGAGAGCACGCAGAAGCCGTGCGCGAAGCCGACCGGGCAGTAGGCGACGTGCATGTTCTCCTCGGTGAGCTCGAAGCCTTCCCACTGGCCGAAGGTCGGAGAGCCCCTGCGGAGGTCGACGACGACGTCGTAGATCGCGCCGCGGCCGCAGCGGACGAGCTTGGCCGCACCGCGCCCGATCTGGAAGTGCATCCCGCGCACGATTCCGCGGCGGGAGCGCGAGTGGTTGTCCTGCACCATCTCGCCGGCGACCCCGAGCTCCTCGAACACGCTCCTTCGGTACGTCTCGGCGAAGAACCCGCGCTCGTCGCCGATCACCTTCGGCGCGATCAGGACGGGACCGTCGAGTCGAGTCTCGAGCCGTTGCACGTGCTGGATCCTAGTCGGGCCGGGGTGGACGCGATCAGGCCCGCGCGGCAGCGAGCAGCCCGGCGCGATCCATGTAGTCCTCGAGCGCGTCCCGCCAGTCGCGCAGCGGCGTCAGGCCCGCCCGCTCGGCCGCAGCGGCGGCGAGGACGCCGTTCAGCGGCCGGTCCACCTCGCCGGGTCCCCGCGTGGTGGTGATCCGCTCCACGGGAACGTCCACGCCGGCGAGCTCCATGATCGTCTCCGTGAACTCGTGCCAGGAGCAGGCACCGCCGTTCGTCAGATGAACCACGCCCGTGACGCCCCGCTCGACGGCCTCGATCAGCCCCGCTGCGAGGTCGGACGTGAACGTCGGGCTGAGGCGCTGGTCCACGACGACGCGGAGGAGCCCCTGCTCGCGGGCGCGGCCGAGCATGCGCGTGACGAAGTTGCCGCCCTTCGAGACGCTCCCGAAGAGCCCGTAGAGGCCGGCGCTGCGTGCGACGAGGGCGCCGGGGGCGTAGGCGAGCGCGGCATACTCGCCGGCGAGCTTCGAGATCGCGTAGATGCTCTTCGGGCTGGGGAGGTCGTCCTCTCGGTACGGTGCCTCGGCGGTGCCGTCGAAGACGTAGTTCGTGCTCATGTGGACCAGGCGCGTCCCCTGCTCGGCGCAGCGCTGGGCGAGGCGCTTGACCGCGCGGGCGTTGACCTCGAACGCACGGTCCTCCTCGCGCTCGCAGACGTCGACGTTGTGGAAGGCGGCGCAGTTGAAGACGACGGTCGGCCGGAAGTCCGCGAAGACGGCCGCGACGGCGTCTTCCTCCGTGATGTCGAGCGCCGCCCGAGCCGGGGCGTGAACCTCGGCCGCGACGCCGGCGAGCGCCTCCTCCAGCTCGGAGGAGAGCTGCCCTCCCCCTCCCGTGACGAGAACGCGCTCCCCCGTCACAGGACCGCCCCGAACTGACCGAGCTGCGGCTCGAGCTCGTGCATCAGCTCGAGCCACCGGATGTTGTAGTAGCGAGGGTCGGTCAGCATCGTGCGGTCGCTGACGTCGATCGCCGAGAGAATCCCGGTGATCGCCTCCACGACGGAGCGGGACGGCTGGAAGCCGAGGGCCGCGAGCTTCGTGTTCGAGCACTCGTAGTCGCGGGTGAGGCGGGGCGCCGGAGTCTCCTTCAGCCGGACGGTGCGCCCGAGGAGCTGGACCGAGCCCGCGACGAGCATCGCCAGCTCCCGGATCTGGTAGTTCGAGTGGAGGACGTTGAAGATCTCGCCGCGCACGAGCTCGGCGGGTGCTTCGAGCGTCGCGATCATCGCATCCGAGACGTCGGCCACGTCCACGAGCGGCCGCCACATCCAGCCGCCTCCGTGCAGCTCGAGCTCGCCCCGCAGGAGCGCGTCCTTGACGAACGTGTTGACGACGAGGTCGAAGCGCATCCGCGGGCTGTACCCGTAGACCGTGCCGTTGCGGAGGATGACGGGGCAGAGGCCTTCGTCGACCAGCGCGAGCAGCGCCTCCTCGCCGTACCGCTTCGACGTCGCGTAGGCACCGCGCGGCTCGATCGCCGCCGTCTCGTCGTGCATGCCGGGCGGAAGCCCGTCGTAGAGCGAGCACGAGGAGGCGAAGACGACGCGCTCGACGTCACGATCGAGGCACGCCCGCCCGAGGGCCTCCGTCGCGACGGCGTTCATCTGCCAGTTGGCCTCGGGGTCGTACTCGGCCGTCGGGTCGTTCGAGAGGCCCGCGAGATGGATGACGCCGTCGACGCCGTCGAGAGCCGTCGCGGGCATGTCGCGGACGTCCGCCTCCACGATCTCCGCCCGGTCGGCGACGCGGGCGAGCGGTGCGCGACCCCAGTAGAGGCGGTCGAGGATCCGCACCTGGTAGCCGCGCGCGAGCAGACGCTCGGTCAGGACGCACCCGATGTAGCCGGCGCCGCCCGTGACGAGGACGGTCTGGCCGCGCAGCGGCGGCTCGGGCGCCAGGCCGTTGCCGCGGCGGACGCGGCCGGGCAGCTCGAAGGAGTTCGACGTGCTCTCGGTCATGTGGTTTTGGCTCCTGCTCTGGGGTTTACCGACCAACGCGCGAGATCGAAGGCTTCTTCCGCGCGGTCGGCGATGTGGCGCGCGATCGCGAGCGAGGACGTGGCGCCCGGCGAGGGGGCGTTGCGGACGTGCAGAGCGCGCTCGGTCTCCGAGAAGACGAAGTCGTCGACGAGCCGCCCGTCGCGCCCGAGCGCCTGGGCCCTGATGCCGGCGAACGCGGGGCGGACGTCGTCGGGGTTCAGCTCGGGCACGAACGCCCGCGCCGCGGCGACGAGCGCCCTGCGGCTGACCGCGTGACGGAGCTCGGTGAGCCCCGTTCGCCAGTAGCGCCGCACGAGGCGGGGCGTGCCCGGCCAGGCGAGCGTCTCGCGGACGTCCCTCGCCCGCAGGCGCGAGAGGCGGTAGGCGTCGCGCGCGCCGGCGAGCAGCGCGGTGGGACCGACGAGGACCTCTCCGTCGATGCGGCGCGTCAGGTGGACGCCGAGGAACGGCAGGCGCGGATCCGGGACGGGATAGACGAGCGAGCGCACGAGCGACCGCCGTTCGGGCTCGAGGCGCAGGTAGGCGCCGCGGAAGGGGACTATTCGCGGCTCCGGGGACGCCCCTGCGAGCACCGCCAGGCGGTCCGACCAGGCGCCCGCGCAGAAGACCGCGTGCGCGGCCTCGGTCTCACCTCGCGAGTGGGCGATCCGGACACGGCGGGCCCTCGGCTCGATGCCGGTCACCTCGCAGCCCAGAGCGACCCGGCCACCGGCGGTCTCGAGCTCGCTTCGCAAGGCGCCGGCGACGGCGACGAAGTCGACGATCCCCGTGTCGGGCGAGTGGAGGGCGGAGACGCCCTCGACGTGCGGCTCGAGGTCTGCGAGGGCGGCCCTGTCCAGGCGGCGGAGCCCGCGCGCGCCGTTCGCCCGTCCACGGCGCTCGAGCTCGTCGAGCGCCGGCAGCTCCCCCTCGTGGAGGGCGACGATCACCTTGCCGCACCGCTCGACCGCGATCCCGTTCTCGTCGCAGAACTCGTAGAGCTCGCGGGCGCCGGCCACGCAGAGACGTGCCTTCAGCGACCCGGGCGTGTAGTAGATCCCCGCGTGGACGACGCCGGAGTTGTGGCCCGTCTGATGGCCCGCGACCGCGGGCTCCTTGTCGAGGACGACGACCGAGCGGTCCGGGTGCCGCAGCGCGAGCTCGCGCGCCGTGGCGAGCCCGAGGATCCCCGCCCCGACGACGACGAGGTCGCTACGCTCGGGCGCCGTCACGCCGGCTGGCGGAGGTTCTCGGGCTCCCGCGGACGAACGGCCGCCGGCGGCACCGGCTGGTACGGCGGCGCGGAGCGGCCGAGGAGCGTTCCGAGCGCCTGCTTCATCGCCGTTCTGGCTTCCGTGTCGGAGCGGTGCACGACCCCGTAGGCCGCGATCCGCGTGGCGTAGTAGGCCGCGAGCGCGGCGGCGAATGCGAGTCGGTGGGGCGGCGAGAAGTGCTTTTGCGCGTAGATCCGGTGCGAGAGCGCGGCTTGCGCGTACCCGCGACGGCTGAACCCCTGCTTGCCGTAGTGGTGGACGATCCGCATGTGCGGGTAGTGGCGCACGACCCAGCCCGCCTTCTTGATCCGGAGCGCCAGATCCGTCTCGTCCGAGTAGAGGAAGAACCGCTCGTCGAGCCAGCCCGCGCTCTCCAGCGCCTCGCGCCGGACGAGCATGAAGGAGCCGGACGTCCAGTCGAGGTCGAACTCCTCCTCGTAGCGGCGGAGGTCGAGCTCACGCGTCGTCAGCCAGCCCGCGCGGAAGGGGACGCGCTCCGAGCCGAGTGTCTCCATGAGCGTCAGCCACGCGTTGGGGAAGCGGCGCATCGAGGGCCAGACGCGGCCGTCGGCCAGCGTCTGCACGACCCCGGCCAGGCCTACCTCCGGGGCGGCGTCGAGCCGGCGGACGAGATCCTCGAGCGAGCCCGAGAGGATCTCCGTGTCGGGATTGAGGAAGAGGACGTAGCGGGCGTCGACCGTCATGAGGGCTCGGTTGTTCGCGTGCGAGAACCCGTGGTTGCGAGACGTCACGACGCGCGCCTCCGGGAATTCCGACTCGACGAGCTCCGCCGTCCCGTCGGTGGACTCGTTGTCGACGACGACGACGTCGACGTCGA
>DATAAQ010000155.1:0-10745 GCA_036260055.1 Gaiellaceae bacterium
CCACGTCTTCATGCCCGGCCCGCGCGACGCAGAGTTCTACGACGAATACACGCGGGACGCCCGCCGCCACGCCGCGCCTCTCTCCGCTGGCCCCCGGCCGCACCGCGCCCCGCCCCGTGCTCGCGCGCGGTTGGGCCGGCCGCGCGCCGCCCGTGCGGGCCTGATCCCAGGCCCGTACAGCGACAGGGAGGTACGACGATGGACAAGAGGATCCTCCTCGCCCTCGGCGGCGCTCTCGCCGCCGTGGTGCTCTTCCTCGTCCTGCGACCCGAGGACGAGGATGCGGCCGGCGTGGCGACGGCGACCGGGACGGACGCCGCGCCGCCGACGACGGGAACGAGCGAGACGACCGACACGAGCGAGACGACGACGACAGCGCCGGCGCCCGAGCCTGTGAGGGTCGTCGTCGAGGTGCGGGACGGCGGCCCGGTGGGCGGCGTCCGGCGGGTCGCGGTCGACCGTGGCGAGCGCGTCGAGCTCGTGGTGCGGAGCGACGTGGCCGACCGCGTCCACGTCCACGGCGTCGACATCTTCCGGGACGTAGGCCCCGGCGCCCCGGCGCGCCTGCGCTTTCGCGCGAGCACGCCGGGCGTCGTGGAGGTGGAGCTCGAGGACCGCCATCTCCTGCTCGCGGAGCTCGAGGTCCGGCCGTGAAGGGCCTTCTCGCGCACGGGATCGGGGGCATCCGCGACCTCCCGGTCCCCCTCTGGCTCTTCTACTACGGCGCCGCGCTCGTCCTCCTGCTCTCTTTCATCGCCCTGTGGGCCCTCTGGACGAAGCCGCGGCTGGACGCGCTCGCGCGCGGCCGCCCGCTGCCCGGGGGGCTCCAGCGGATCCTGCTCTCGCGGGCGGTGCGGATCGTGCTCGGCACGGTCGGGCTGGGGCTCTTCCTCCTCGTAGCCGCGGCGGCGCTCGCCGGCGAGCCGTCGCCGACGGAGAACATCGCCCCGACCTTCGTCTACGTCGTCTTCTGGCTGGGCGTCGTCGCGCTCGTGGTCGTCTTCGGGAACGTCTGGGCGTGGCTGAGCCCGTGGCGGGCCGCGGCCGACCTCGTCGCGTGGGCGGGCGAGCGGCTCGGCGTCGCGTGGGAGCCGCCGCTCGAGTACCCGGAGCGCCTGGGTCGCCGGCCCGCCGCGTTCCTGCTCTTCTGCTTCGCGACGCTCGAGCTCGCGTACGTCGACCCGGCGAACCCGCGCGCGCTCGCGCTCGCCGTCTACCTCTACAGCGCCGTCACGTGGCTCGGGATGCTGACCTTCGGCCGGCGGGCCTGGCTCGAGAACGGCGAGGCCTTCGGCGTCTACTTCGGCTTTCTCGCGCGCCTCTCTCCCTTCGCGCTCCGCGAGAACAGCGGAAGGCCCGAAGTCGTGGTCCGGCCGCCGATCCTGAGCGTCTCGCTGCGGGACGCGCGGCCGGGGACGCTCGCGTTCGTGGGGGTCATGCTCGGGACCGTCGCGTTCGACGGCTTCAGCCGCACGAGCTGGTGGATCGACAGCCGCTACGACGTCTCCACGGGGCTCGCCGCGGACTCCCCGCGCCTCGGCGATGCAGTGATCACGCTCTTCAACGTCGCTGGCCTCCTCGCGCTGGTCCTCGCCGTGGCCGGGGCGTTCGCCCTCGCCGTGCGGGCGGCCGAGCGGCTCGCCGACCGGCACGACCTGGCCGCGCACTTCCTCGCGAGCCTCCTCCCGATCGCGCTCGCGTACGCGGTCGCGCACTACTTCTCGCTGCTCTTCTACCAGGCGCAGGCGGCGGTGGCGCTCGCCTCGGATCCGTTCGGCTGGGGCTGGGACCTCTTCGGCACGGCAGGCTATCTGCCCGACTTCGGAGCGCTGAGCGCGAACGCGATCTGGTACATCCAGGTCGGCGCGCTCGTCCTCGGGCACGTCGCCGGGCTCGTCCTCGCCCACGACCGCGCCGTGAGCGTCGTGGGCTCGCCCCGTCTCGCGGTGGCGACCCAGTACCCGATGCTCGTACTGATGGTTCTCTACACCGTCGGGGGGCTCTGGCTCCTCTCCGCCGGCTAGCGGCGGACCTCGGGCGGGTCGGGGCCGTACTAACGAAGACGTGCCCCTGCTCCGTCGCCTCGCTCTCATCTCCGCGCTCGGCCTCGTCCTTCTCCCGGCGCCGCATGCCGACGCGGGCGGGTGGTGGTCGTACGTGGAGGCCGACCGCTCCACGGTCGCGCCCGGCCAGCGCGTGAAGCTCGGCGAGCAGGTGATGTTCCGCTCGGCCGCCGCAGCCCGCGAGGCGACGGACGAAGGCGGGTTCCACGTCTACCTCCTCCGCGGCTTCGACTACTCGGTCGTCGAGCGCGCAATGGAGAAGCCGTGGCCGAGGAGCTGGTGGTCTCTCGGCGACGCGGACGCGATTCGCGTCGCCGGCGTCGACATCGACGTCTCGGATGGGAACCTCGCGCGGGCGCACGCGTCGTTTACCGTGCCGGCGCTCACCCCCGGCACGTACCACCTCATGCTCTGCGACGCCGGTTGCCGCCGGCCGCTCGCCGACGTGATCCCGGCCGCCGGCTTCACGGTCGTGGCCGATCCGGCGACCGCGCGATTGGCCGAACGCGTGGAGCGTCTGGAGGTGCGACTCCGGCGCCGGTCGAGCCGGGTTGCGCACGTGCGCGCCCTCGCCGGGCGGGCGCACGTCGTCGCCCGGCGCGCCCGCGTAGAGCTCGGACGGCTCCAGGCGCGGATGGAGGCTCTCGAGCGGCGGGCCGGAAGGGCCGAGGCGGAGCGGGCGTCGAGGCCTGCGGACGAGGCCGGGTGGCTCCTCGCGGGTGGGCTCGCGGGCGCGCTGGTCGCCCTGACGCTCCGCCGTCGGCGCTCTCCGGCCGAAACAGCGCCCACGCCGGCCAGCGCCCCGCCTAGGCGTACGCGTCGCGCGCGGCCTGCCAGCGCGGGTCGTCCCAGCGGATCAGGTCCGGGTCGACGCCCCGCCCGGCGGCGAGCTCGAGCGTGAGGAGCTGGAAGGGGACGATGTCGACGACCGGGTGCACAGTGGGAACGAGCGTCGTCTCGGCGCCGATCTCTGCCAGAGCGCGCGCGGCGTCGGCGGCCCGCTCGGCGGCGCGCCCCTTCCCCTCGAGCACGTAGACGCGCACGTTCTCGTCGATCGCGGCGAGGTGCCCGTGCAGGAGCTGCTCCGTGTGATGCGCCTCCGCCGCGAGATGGGCGCCCTCCCGGAGCTTCAGCGCCGCCTCCTGCGCGGTCGCCCAGTCGCGCCCGGCGCCCGCGACGACGAAGCGCTCGTGGCCGGAGGCCGCGAGCGGCTCGGCGAGCGCCCGCTCGACCGCGGCCGGAAGCGGGGAGACGTCCTCACCTCGTAGAAGCGCGAGCGCGGCGACGGCGCACGTGTAGCTCGCCGTGTGGCAGTACGACTCCTCGACCTCCGGGGTGACGACGAGGACCTCGTCGGCGCGCTCGGCGAGCGCGCTCTCGGCCTTGCCGGTGACGAGCCAGACAGGCCCACGGAAGGCCCGGGCGGCCTCGAGCGTGAGCGGCGTGCCTCCCTCGTGGCTGACCGCCACCAGCAGATCCGCCGCAGGAGGGGCGAGGACGGCGTCGAGCGCCTGCACCGCCTCGCCGCCCGTCTGCGCGGCGTGGAACGACGTCCCGCAGCCGGTGAGGAGGACCCGCCCCTCGGGCAGCCGCCTGGGGCCGACACGTTCGGGGACACCGCGGAGCCAGTCGGGCTGGGCCCCAACGGCCTGGCGGGTGAGGTCGCCGTGGGCCAAGGTCGCGAAAGTACCATGGCGCCGATGGAGGGCTATCGCTACGTCCACCGCCGCGACGTCGAGTTCCGCGACATCGACGGCGCCGACCACGTCAACAACGCCGTCTACCTGACGTACCTCGAGACCGCGCGAATCGCCTACCTTCGCGAGGCGCTCGGCGACGACTTCCTCTACAGGCTCTCGCTCATCCTCGCCCGCATCGAGGTGGATTTCCGCTCGCCCGCGCACTTCCCCGAGACGCTCGAGATCGGCGCCCGCGTCCCCCGTGTCGGCACGAAGAGCTTCGTCATGGAGCACGAGCTGCGAGGCGGCGACGGGCGCCTCGTCGCCGAGGCCTCCTCGGTCCTCGTCGCCTACGACTACGAGGCGGGTGCCGCCGTCCCGGTTCCGGACCGCTGGCGGAGCGCCCTCGACGCCTACGAAGAGAGGAGCATCGTCAGCACGTGAGCGCCTTCTCGAAGACCCTGCTCTCGAACGGCCTCCGGGTCGTCACGGCCGACATGCCGGCCGCCAAGTCGGTCGCCTGCTTCCTGATGCTGGCGGCCGGATCGCGCTACGAGACCCGCGAGACGAACGGCATCGCGCACTTCGCCGAGCACATGTTCTTCAAGGGCACGGAGAACCGGCCCACCGCCCGGGAGATCGCCGGCGAGATCGACGCCATCGGCGGCGAGTTCAACGCCTTCACCGGCAAGGAGTACACGGGCTACTACGTCAAGTGCGCCGCCGAGCACCGCGACACCGCCCTCGACGTCCTCGTCGACATGCTCCGCAACTCGAAGTTCGACCCGGAGGAGATCGAGCGCGAGAAGGGCGTGATCGTCGAGGAGATGAATATGTACTACGACACGCCGCGCGACTACGTCGACGGCGTCTACGACGAGCTCCTCTACGGCGACCAGCCGCTCGGCTGGGACATCATCGGCACGAAGGAGACGGTGCGCGCCGCGACGCGGGAGACGTTCCTGGGCTACCTCGACCGCTGGTACCGGGCGCCGCGCATGGTCGCGGGCATCGCCGGCGCAGTCGGGGACGACCTCGTCCCGCGGCTGGAGCAGCTGCTCGGCGACGTCGCCGACGGCGCGACCGGGACGCCCGACCCGGTCGCCTGGGACCAGGCCGCGCCCCGCGTGAAGCTCCACACGAAGCAGTCGGACCAGGCGCATGTTCGCATCGGAGTCCACAGCTACCCGCTCGACCACCCCGACCGGTACGCCCTGCTCCTCCTCGCCACGGCGCTGGGGGGCGGCATGTCCTCGCGGCTCTTCACGGAGGTGCGCGAGCGCCGCGGCCTCGCCTACTACATCTACGGGTACAACCAGGGCTATACCGACACGGGGACGCTCTTCGCGCAGGGAGGCGTCGACATCTCGAGGATCGACGACGCGGTCGCGACGATCGTGGGCGAGTTCGGGCGCATCGCCGCCGAGCCTCTCGACCCCGACGAGCTGGAGAAGGCGCGGAGCTTCGCCAAGGGCCGCCTCGTGCTCTCGCTCGAGGATCCCAAGGGCATGATCCTCTTCGCCCTCCGCGACGAGGTCCTCGAGGGCCGCGTGCGCGAGCCGGAGGACGTCCTGGCGGGGCTCGACGCCGTCACGCGCGAGGACGTCCAGCGGGTCGCCCGGGACGTCATCCGCGACGAGCGGCTCAACCTCGCGCTGATCGGCCCCTTCGACGACCCCGAGCGGTTCGAGAGGCTGCTCACGCTAGAGTCCCGAGCGTGAGCGTCCATCCACAGAGAGAACCGATGCGCTGCCCGGCGTGCGGGTCGCGGCTCGTCGAGGTCGACCGAAGCGAGATTCTCATCGACGCCTGCCCCGAGTGCCGTGGGATCTGGCTCGACCGCGGCGAGCTCGACAAGATCCTCGTGCGGGAGCGCAGCATGGCCGCGGGCGATCCCGACGAGGACTTCTTCCGGGAGGTCGAGGGCCGGCGGCGGCCGGCGGACGTCGGCCGCGCGGAGCCCCCGCGCCGGAAACGGCGCGGCCTCCTCGAGGACCTGCTCGACTTCGACTGACGGCCGCGTCTAGGGGGCGAGCTCGTACGGGTAGTCCGTGAGCCGCTCGCAGCCGTCCGCGGTGACGAGGACGAGGTCCTCGAGGCGGCAGCCGCCGAACCCGCTGCGGTAGAGGCCGGGCTCCACCGCGAGCACGTCGCCCGCGAGGAGCTCCTCGCCGTTGCGCCCGAGCGCGGGGGCCTCGTGGACCTCCAGGCCGACGCCGTGGCCGAGGCTGTGGAAGAACCCGTCCTCCAGCACCTCCCCCGGCTCCTTGGAGAGCTGCGTGGGAAAGCCGTGCTCGTGGAACAGCTCGCAGACGAGCCGGTGGAGGTCCGCGCCGCGCACGCCGGGCCGGACGGCCGCCACGGCGACCTCGAGCGCCTCGCGGACGAGCGCGTGGTAGCGGGCGAGCTCGTCCGGCGGCTCGCCGAGGCAGAACGTGCGGGTCATGTCCGCGTAGCAGCCCGACTCCGGATCGCGAGGGTAGAGGTCGACGACGACCGGCTCGCCCGCGGCGATCCGCCCGTGGCCGGGCTCGTGGCCGACCGCCGTCTGGGCGCCGTGGGAGACGATCACGATGTCCGGCGTCGTCATCCCGGCCTCGCTGAAGACTCGGTTCGCCGCGGCCCGGAGCTCCTCGCAGGTGATGTCCCCGCCGGTTCGCAGCCGTTTTCGGATCGCGTCCAACGCCCGCTCGCAGGAGCGCTGGGCGCGGCGAATCCCGTCCAGCTCGGCCTCGCTCTTCACGCGGCGGCGGCGGTCGAAGAGCTCCCCCTGCGCCTCGACGGCGACGTCGTTCACCCGCAGGTGGTCGGCGATCTCGAGCGGGAAGTCGCGCGGGGCGAGCGCCCGCTCGACGCCGACACGCCGGCACGCGCGCAGGACGAGGTCCGGCACCCTCTCGTGCCAGGTCTTGCCCTGGGCGATGAGCTCGTCGAGGCCGAGCTCCTCGAGCGGGACGGGCTCGAGGCCGGGCACGTCGCGCATGCGGGGAATCTCGAGGGAGCCGACGAACGCCCAGCGCGAGCCGTTCCGCTCCACGTAGATGAAGGGATCGGGAACGGGGATGGGGATCTCGTGCCGGAGCTCCGGAGAGCGGACCGTGTCGCCGAAGATGAGGACGTCGCCCACGGCAGGGCCATGCTATCTGCCGTCGGATAGATTCAGGAGCGTGGCCGATGCCCTCGAACGAGCGCGCGCGCTCGTCGCCGTGTACGACGCGGAGGTCGCGCGCCTGCTCCCGGACGGCGCCGAGCTCTTCGACGCGCACGTCCACGTCGGGCGCGACATCGACGGCTTCGCCGCCCCGTACGAGGCGCTCGTCGGGTTCCTCGAGCGCTACGGCGTGCGGCGCGCGTTCGCCTTCTGCATGGACGAGCCCGACCGCGAGCCCGCGTTCCGGGCGCCGAACGACCGCACGCTCGCCGCAGCCGAGCGCTCGAACGGGCTCCTCGTCCCCTTCGTCCGCCTCGACCTCTCGGAGCAGCCGATCGAGGAGGCGCGGCGGTGCCTCGACCGCGGCGCCCGCGGCATCAAGCTCCACCCGCGCGCCCAGCGCTTCCTCCTGAACGACGAGCGGCTCGCGCCCGTGTTCGAGCTCGCCGCGGAGCGGCGCGTTCCGATCCTGATCCACGGCGGCCGCGGCCTGCCGCCGATCGCCGAGCACCTGCGGCGGCTCGTGGACGACTATCCGGCGGCGTCGCTGATCATCGCCCACGGCGGCATCGCGGACCTGGCGGCGCTCTCCGAGTTCTTCGCCGGCCGCGCCGGCGTCTTCTTCGACACGTCCGTCTGGAGCCCGATCGACCTCCTCGACTTCTTCGCACGCGTCTCGCCGGAGCAGGTCCTGTACGCCTCCGACTTTCCCTACGGCCAGCAGCCCGGGTCGCTGCTCCTCGCCCTCCGGACCGCCCGCCTCGCGGGGTTCGACGACGAGCAGCTGCGGAACATGCTCGGCCGCTCGGCCGCGCGCATCGCCGACGGCGAGCCGCCGCTCGACCCGAGCCCGCCGAGGGGGACGCGCACGCTCGAGCAGCCGCTCACGTTCGCACGCATCCACCACTACCTCGCGATGGCGACTCCCCTCCTCTGGACGAGGCAGGCCGACACGATCGGGGTTCTCGGCCTCGCGCTCAACGCATGCGCGGAACGGGACGGGCACGCGCAGGAGCGGGAGCGGGAGCGGATCGCTGAGCTCATCGCCACGGCGCGCGAGCTCTGGCGCACGATGCCCGAGGCGGAGGAGGAGGCCGACCGCATCGAGCTCAGCCGCTACACGTTTCGCCTGATCCACGTCGCGGACATCCTCACCATGACTGCCGATGCCGCTTGAGCTGACGATCAACGGAGGTCGTTACGACGTCGACGTGCCCGTCCTGGCGACGCTCGCGGAGACGCTTCGCGAGGAGCTCGGCCTCACGGGGACGAAGATCGCCTGCGGCGAGGGGCACTGCGGCGCCTGCACGGTCATGCTCGACGGCGTGCCGACGCTCTCGTGCATCACGCTCGCCCACGCAGTCGGCCGGCGCGACGTCACGACGATCGAGGGCCTCCGCGACCATCCGCTCGTCGCCGCATTCGTGCGCGCGGACGCGCTCCAGTGCGGGTTCTGCACCCCCGGCCAGATCGTCTCGGCGGCCGCGCTGGTGCACGACGACCCCGAGCCCGACGGCGAGACGATTCGCCACCGCATGGCGGGCAATCTCTGCCGGTGCGGCGCCTATCCCCGCATCGAGGAGGCGATCAAGACCTGGCGCGGCTGATCCGCACGGAGAAGGAGGTCGAGGGCAAGTTCACCGAGCAGTGGCTCGTCGTGGAGGAGGACGCGCTCGACCCGTGGCCGGCCGGCCCGCTCGCCACGGTCGGGCGGCCAGCGGCGCGGGTGGACGGCCTGGCGCGCGCCCGCGGCGAGGTGACCTACACGCCCGACGTACGGCTGCCGGGGACGCTCCACGCGGCCGTGCTCCGGAGTCCCCACGCGCGGGCCCGGCTGACGCGGATCGACGTCGACGCGGCTCGGCGCGCGCCGGGCGTCCGCGCCGTCCTCGGCCCCGGAGACCTCGGGCTCCTGACGGACGAGCCCGGCTACCACGGACAGCCGGTCGCGGCCGTCGCGGCCGAGTCGTTCGGGCGGGCGCGCGCGGGCCTGCGGGCGCTCGCCGCGGAGTGGGAGCCGCTCGAGCCGCTCCTCGACCCGGACGAGGCGGTCCGCCGCGGCTCGCTCGTCGGCGGGCCCAAGCGCTACACGCGCGGGGACGTCGGCCGCGGCCTCGCCGAGGCGGACGTCGTCGTGGAGGCCGAGTACCGAACGCAGAGCGTTCTCCACAACGCGCTCGAGACTCACCAGGCTCTCTGTGTCTGGGAGGGCGGACGGCTCACCGTCTACACGGGGACGCAGTTCGTCTGGGGCGTGCGCGAGGAGATGGCGGAGGCCTTCGGGCTCGCGGAGGACGACGTGCGCGTCGTCTGCCGCTATGTCGGCGGCGGCTTTGGAGCGAAGAACGAGGCGGGCAGCTTCACGGTGATCGCAGCCGAGCTCGCTCGGCGGACGGGGCGGCCGGTCCGCTGCGCGCTGACGCGACGCGAGGAGAATCTCGACAGCGGGAACCGGAACGCGACGATCCAGCGGCTCACCGTCGGGGCCCGGGCGGACGGAACGCTGACGGCGCTGCGCGGGGAGTACGTCTGCGCGCTCGGCTGGGACGGCTGGCTGCCGTCGACCGCCGGGCCGCTGCAGATGCTCTACGCCTGCGAGAACGTCGAGACCGTCGAGTACGGCGCGCGGGTGAACACGCCGCCGATGAAGGCCTTTCGCGCACCCGGTTTCGTCGAGGGGACGTTCGGTCTCGAGTGCCTGCTCGACGAGCTCGCCGCCCGGCTCGAGCTCGACCCGCTCGAACTGCGCCGGCGAAACTACTCGCACTCCGACCCGACCGACGGCCGCCCGTTCTCGGGCAAGAACCTGGCCGACTGCTACCGGCGCGCGGAGCCGCACTGGGCCCGCCGCGACGTGGTCCGCGCCCGTTCGGAGGGCTCCTGGCGCCGCGGCGTCGGGCTCGCCAGCCAGATCTGGTACGGGGGCGGCGGGCCGCCCTCGTACGCCTGGGTGCGCGTCGGCTCGAACGGCAACGCCGTCGTGGTCACCGCCATGCAGGACATCGGCACCGGCACACGGACGGCCATGGCCCAGATCGCCGCCGAGGAGCTCGGGCTTCCGCTGGAGCGGGTTCGCGTCGAGCTCGGCGACTCCGCGCGCGGCCCCTACGCGGTCATCTCGGGCGGCTCCTCCACCGTCTCGTCGATGGGCCCGGCCGTGCGGGCCGCCGCTGGCGACGCAGCGCGTCAAATCAGGGAGATCGCCGCACAGCGCTACCAGCTCGAGGAGCGCGTCCTCTCGCTCCGCGACGGACGCGTCGTCTCCGCAAACGGCGGCTCCTGGCCGCTCGAGGAGGTGACCGGCCTGCTCGGGGACGCTCAGATCCTCGGCAAGGGCGCCCGGGGGCCGAACCCGACGGGAATGCGGGTGCTCACGTTCGGGATCCAGGTGGCGGAGGTGGCCGTCGACGTCGAGACGGGCGAGGTCCGGGTCGAGCGGGTCGCCGCCGTCCACGACGTGGGCCGCGTCGTCAACCCGCTCGGGGCCGCGAGCCAGGTGGAGGGCGGCGTCATCCAGGGCCTGGGGCACACGCTCTCCGAGCAGCGGCTCCTGGATCCCGCGACGGGCGAGGTGCTGACGCAGACGCTCGACGCGTACCGCGTGCCGACGATCGCCGACGTCCCCGAGATCGCGGTCGAGCTCGTGGACGTCCCCGACGAGCACCTCACGAACCTCGGCGCCAAGGGGCTCGGGGAGCCGCCGATTATCCCGACCGCCGCCGCCGTCGCGAATGCGATCCGCGACGCGACCGGCGCGGACGTGCGGTCGCTGCCCATCGACCGCGAGGAGATGCTGCGTGCGCTCAGGGACCGCGAGCGCGCTCTCGCTGGCCACGCCGGCTAGCCTCGACG
>DATAAQ010000156.1:0-5799 GCA_036260055.1 Gaiellaceae bacterium
GCCTACGAGGCGACGGAGGGCCACATCCGGGAGCGCCGTGCGCGCGGCCTCTTCGCCGACATGCGGTTCACGATGGCGCAGCCCGAGGTCTCCTGTCACCCGGAGAGGCTCCTCCCCGGCGCGCGGACCGTCGTCTCGGCCGCCCTCTGCTACTACGCTCCCGGACCGGAGCCCGGGCCGGGAGAGGGGCGACTGCCCCGCTACACGTGGTGGGACGCGTACGCCGCGCTCCGCGAGAAGCTCGACGCTCTCGGTCGGCGGCTGGGCGGCTCCTACCGAGTGCTCGTCGACGCGAACCAGCACGTCGACCGCGAGGGGGCGGCGCGCGCAGGAGTCGGCTTCTACGGCAAGAACACCCTCCTCATCACCCGCCGCTTCGGCTCCTGGGTCGTGCTCGGGACGCTCGTCACCGACGTCGAGATCGAGCCGGGCGCTCCGCTGGATCTCGACTGCGGGTCCTGCACGCTCTGCATCGAGGCCTGCCCGACGGGCGCGCTCGACGAGCCCGGAGTGGTCGACTCGACGCGCTGCCTGTCCTACTGGACGCAGTCGCCGGAGCCGATCCCCGAGGGGTACCGGGGCGAGCTCGGCGCCCAGGTCTACGGCTGCGACATCTGCCAGGACGTCTGCCCCTGGAACCGCGGAATCGAGAAGCGTCGGGCAGACGAGGCGCCCCCGCCGGAGGCAGAGCCCGTGGTCTCGCTCCGCGCCTGGCTCGAGGCGTCCGACGAGGAGCTCGGCGAGCGCTACGACCGCCTCTACTTCCCGCGGAACGAGCCGCGCTACCTCCGCCGCAATGCGCTCGTCGCGGCCGGGAACTCCGGCGATCCGGGGCTCCGCGACGCCGTTCGGCCCTACGCGGAGAACGGCGACCCGCTGCTCCGCGAGCACGCGGAGTGGGCGCTCCGCCGCCTGGAGGAGGTCGATGCCGGCGAGGCGTGAGCTCGCCCGCCTCCACTCGACGGAGGTGTGGATCGCCTGGGTGCGCGCGCTCGCCGTCCCGTGGGCGATCGCCGAGGTGGCGGTCATCAGCCACGACTACCCGCCGGGCTACAAGACCTGGGCATGGGCGGCGACGGGCGTCCTCGCGGCCGGCGCGCTCCTCTTCTTCGTCCTCGCCCGGCGGGAGCTTCCGCGCCGGCAGCGGGTGAGGGTCGGCTTCGCCGCGCTCACGTTCGACACCGCGATCATCTACGCGTACGTCTTCGTCTACGTCTTCGAGACGGGGACGCCGACGCTCGGGCTCCTCTACCTCGCCGTCATCGAGGCGGCGCTCCGCTACGGGCTCGCCGGCGGGATCGTGCTTCCCCTCGCCACGCTGCCGCTCCTCGTGCTGGCGGAGTGGTGGCGGGCGGAGGAGTTCCCGCCTCCCGACTTCGACGCGAGGTACATCTCGCTTCCGTTCGGGATCCAGGTTCTCATGGGCCTGATCGTCGGCTGGCTCGTCGGGCGGCTGCGGAGGGAGACGGCGTTCGCGGAGGTGCGCGCGGCCGAGGCCGAGAGCCTTCGCGATCAGCTGGGGCGTCGTGCGGACCAGCTCGAGCGCGTCAACCGAGCCGCGCGGGCGCTCGGCTCCTCGCTCGACCAGGAGCAGGCCTTCCAGGCGTTCATCCGCGAGATGCGCGGGATCGTCGCCTTCGAACGCCTCGCCGTCGTCCTCGTCGTCGGCGACCGGGCGGAGGTGATGGCGACCGCCGGGCCGGCGGCCGAGCGGCCGTTCCCGGTGGGAAGCTCGCGGCCGCTCGCCGGGTCGATCGTCGAGCCGCTCCTCGCGGACGGACAGACGATCGTGCGGAACGACATGGAAGGGGAGCCGGCGTACCTGGAGGAGCACGAGCTCACGGCCGCCGGTCTGCGCTCCCGCGTGGTCGCGCCGCTCTCGGCCGGCGAGCGCACGATCGGCATCCTCTCCGTCTGCCGAGCCGAGGCGAACGCCTTCTCCGCCGACGAGGCGGAGATGCTGGCCTTGCTGGCCCGCCAGGTGGCGACGGCGGTTCAGAACATCCACGTGTACGAGGCGGAGCGGAACGCGGCCGAGGAGCTCCGCCGCCTCTCCGCCCTGCGCGCCGACTTCGTCTCGCTCGTGTCCCACGAGCTGCGGGCGCCGATGGCCTCGGTCATCGGCTGCGCCCAGACGCTACGCCAGCGCTGGCGCGAGCTGGGGCCGGAGCAACGCGAGTCGTTCCTCGCCCTCATCGAGGGCGAGACCGGACGGCTCGCCACGCTCGTCGGCGACGTCCTCGACACCTCGCGGATCGAGGCGGGCACGTTCCCGTTCACGTTCGGGCAGGTCGACCTCGAGGAGCTCGTGCGCGAGACGGCGGAGGTCGTGCGCCTCGGTCAGGAGGAGGTCGCGGTGAAGACGACGCTGCCGGGGCGCCTTCCCGCCGTCCGCGGCGACCGCGAGCGCCTGCGCCAGCTGCTCCTCAACCTGATGACGAACGCAGTCAAGTACACCGTCGCCGGAGACGAGATCGAGGTCGCCGCCGCCGCCGTGGACGGGAGCGTCTCGGTGAGCGTGCGGGATCACGGCCCGGGGATCCCACGGGAGGAGCACCGCCTCATCTTCGAGAAGTTCGGGCGCGTCAACCACGGGGGCAAGTCGAAGCCGGGCGCGGGCCTGGGGCTCTTCATCGCGCGCTCCATCGCAGAGGCGCACGGAGGCTCGCTCGACGTCGACTCCGAGCCGGGCGCGGGCGCGACGTTCACGCTACGGCTGCCGCTCTCGCCGCCGTAGCGAGCGGCCGGGTCAGCCGCGCGCCCGGGCCGGCCTCCGCGCGAGCACGCCCATGAGCTTCTTCGCGCGTGCGTGCACCTCGCGGCGGAGGTCCCCGGGCTCCAGGACCTCGGCGTGGCCGCGGTGGGAGAGGACCTCGCCCACGAACCAGTCGGTGCCGCCCACGCCGACCTCCTCGAGGGCGTAGCCCTTCGCGAGCGGCGCCGCGCCGCGCTCGACGCGCCAGCGCGCGACATCCGGGTCGAAGAGGACGCGGGCAAGCCGGACGTCGCGGAGCTTCCCCGGCTCGAGCCCCGGCCGCGCCTCGAAGTGCTCGTCGAGGATGTCGGCCCGCTGCATCCGGTCGAGGCGGAAGCTTCGCTCGGCGTCGCGGCTGCGGTCCCAGCTGTGGATGTACCACCACGGAAGCTCGCGCTCGAGCCGGTAGGGCTCGATCACGCGCACGCTCCGCTCCTCGCCGACGGCGACGTACTCGATCTCCACCAGTCGCTGCTCCCGGATCGCCTGCGAGAGCGTGCTGATCAGCCGCTCCTGCTCCGTGTGGGCCTCCGGCTCGGACTGCTCGGGGAGGTCGAACGCCCCGAACGTCTCCTCGAGCTTGCGGCGCACGCGCTGGAGCGGTGTCTGCGCCTCGGCCGCGATCATCGGCCCCACGAACTCGAGCGCGAGCCGGATCGCCCGCGCCTCGAGCGGCGTCAGGCGCGGCGGGTGGCGGAACGTGTCGCCGAAGAGCTCCTTGTCCACGTGCACCTCGTCGTCCACGAGCGTCGTGTAGACCGCGTAGCAACCGCCCCCGAAGTTGACGAGGTTGAGGAGCTGCAGGTGGTCGTCGAGCTGCTCGGGCGGGATGTGGAAGCGCTCCACGAGCTCCTGGGCCGGGATCGTCGCGCGCGGCTCGTCGCCGCAGCGCGCGAGCAGGTGGGCCAGGAGGGCCTGGAGGACGCCGAAGCGCTCGGGGGCGACCGGCCCGACCGGCCGCTCCGGAGGCTGTGCCTCCTCGCGCGCGCGCGGCCGCGGGGGCCGCGTCGGCTCCCCCTCGTGGCGCTCGAGTACGCGGGCGAGACCGGTCTCGACCGCGTCCACGAGCTCGGGGGGAGCGAGGGGACGCGCCCGGCCTTCCTGCCGGAGGACCCAGCCCGCGAGCAGCTCGAGGTTCGCGTACGGGGTCGTGAGGACGCCGTCCTCGACGTGCCCGCGCTCGATCATGCGCTCGGCCCACCAGGCGGTGTCGGCGTCCAGCTCGATCCGCGCTTCGCCGGCGTCCTCGCCCCACTGCCACGCCTGGCGCCCGCGGAAGCCCGCCGGGTCGAACCCGTCCGCCGGGGCGCGGAAGTCCCGCTCCCGCCGAGTGGCGAAGCGGATGTCGCTCTGGATCCGGGAGACGCGGAAGGTGCGCTCGGCCTCGGCGTCGTGGTCCCAGCCGACGAGATACCAGGACCCTCCCTCCGAGAGGAGGGCGTACGGGTTGACCGTGCGTTCGCGCGTGCGGTCGCTCCAGATCGACCAGTAGGTGAACTTGACCGTCCGCTGCTTCGTGATCGCGCCCTCGAGCTTCGTCAGCCGGCCGGCGGTCTCGGCCGAGTAGTCGGGGTCCCGGACGTCCACGCGGACGGCCGTGCCGGTGGGCGGGTCGTCGAACCCGCGGCGTCCGAGCGCGAGGTTCTGGAGCGCGAGGCGGAGGGGCTCGGCGTACGCGAACTGCCCCTCCAGGAGGTAGAGCGCCGTCTGCAGGGCCGCGAGCTCGTCCTCCTCGATGTCGAGCTGGGGAAGGAAGTACTGCTCCGAGCGGAGCGTGTAGAGCTCCTCGCCGGTGAACTCGTCCCGCTGCGAGTGGAGCGGGACGCCGAGCGCGATGAGCTCGCTGCGGTCGGAGTAGAAGCGGCGCGCGAAGGCCTCGTCGGACATCTCCGAGTACCCCTCCACCGTCGACTTGATCTCCCGCGCGGTCAGCGGGCGCCGCTCGGCCATGAGGAACGCCACGAGCGAGAGCTGGCGGATCAGCTTGTCCGTGTCGTGCGACACCGTTCCTATTCTTTCAGTCCGATGTCGGCTCGCATCGTCGCGCATCTCGACCTGGACGCCTTCTTCGCGGCGGTGGAGGAGCTTGAGCATCCGGAGCTCGCCGAGCGGCCGCTCGTCGTCGGCGGCGACCCGCACGGGCGCGGCGTCGTCGCCACCGCGAACTACGTCGCGCGTCGCTACGGCATCCGCTCGGCCATGAGCTGCGCCGAGGCGCTCCGCCGCTGCCCCGGCGCCGTCTTCGTGCGCCCGAGCCACCGACGCTACTCCGAGTACTCGCGCGCCGTCTGGGCGGCGGTGCGCGAGGTCGTCCCCACCGTCGAGCGGACGGGGCTGGACGAGGGCTACCTCGAGCTCGGCGAGATCGCCTCGGGGTTTCGCGAGGCCCGGCCCCTGGCGGAGGCGGTGCAGACCGCCGTCGGCGCCGCGACGCGCCTCTCGTGCTCGCTCGGCGTGGGGACGTGCAAGGTCGTCGCCAAGGTCGCGAGCGACAGGCGGAAGCCCGGCGGGGTCACGGTCGTCCGGCCGGGTCGCGAGGCGGCCTTCCTCGCGCCCTTCCCTGCCCGGCTGCTGCCCGGTGTCGGGCCGCGGGCGGAGGCGCGGCTGCGGGCCGCCGGGATCGAGACGATCGGCTCGCTCGCGGCGGTCGGGGACGGCGAGCTCGCGCGGCTCCTGCCGGGGAAGGTCGGGCGCCTCCTGCGGGACCGCGCGCGCGGGATCGACCCGCGGCCGCTCGAGCTCGCGACCGAATACGTCTCGATCGGCCACGAGGAGACGTTCGAGCGGGACGTCGGCGACCGTGTTCGGCTGCACGACGAGCTCCGCCGCATGGCCTTCCGGGTGGCCGACCGGCTCGGCGCGTCGGGCCAGGCGGCGCGCACCGTGACGACGAAGCTTCGCTACCCGGACTTCTCGATCCGCAGCCGCTCGCACACGCTCCCCGCCGGCGTCGACGACGCGGAGACGATCGGCGAGCACGCGTGCCGGCTGCTCGACCGAGCGCTCGCCGACCGCCCCGGCGCGCTCCGGCTCGTCGGCGTGAG
>DATAAQ010000157.1:0-6948 GCA_036260055.1 Gaiellaceae bacterium
AGGGTGCAGGTGGAGGACGCCGAGGA
Source organism: Gaiellaceae bacterium (assembly GCA_036260055.1). Taxonomy (GTDB): domain Bacteria; phylum Actinomycetota; class Thermoleophilia; order Gaiellales; family Gaiellaceae; genus DASQWP01. The sequence goes on from DATAAQ010000157.1 coordinate 27, forward strand.
AGCGACCCGGGCGGTCTTCCGCCGGGCGAACGAGGACCTCTTCGCGCTCGGGAGCGACTACGCGATCGCGCTCGCCGTCGTCGTCGCCGTGCTCGACCTCGTCCCGCTCGCGGGCGCGACGCTCGCGGCCATCATCGTCTCGACGGTCGGGTTCATCGAGCTCGGCTGGATCAAGGGCGTCATCCTCATCGCGTTCTTCCTCGTGTACCAGCAGCTCGAGAACCACATCCTGCAGCCGGTCATCTACGGACGGACCGTGCAGCTGTCGCCGCTCGTCGTCCTCGTCGCCGTCCTCGTCGGCGCCGAGCTCGTCGGGATCCTCGGCGCGCTCGCGGCCATCCCCGTCGCCGGCATCGTCCAGGCGGTCGGGCGGGAGCTCGTGCGCTACCGGCGCGAGGCGCTCGTCGCCCCTGCGGGCGCCCCCATCCTCCCGGCCGAGGAACCGCCGCCGGGGTAGCTCCGGGGCCCCCGCGTTTGAGGACGCGGGCGGCGGGGAGAGAGGGTGCAGGTGGAGGACGCCGAGGAAGCGACCCGGGCGGTCTTCCGCCGGGCGAACGAGGACCTCTTCGCGCTCAGCGGAGAACTCCTCGCCGACCTGCCCGGCGAGCTCGTCCCGTTCCTCTGCGAGTGCGACGACCGTACGTGCGCGCGAGTCGTCCGGCTGCTGCGCGAAGAGTTTGCCGAGCTCAGCTCGCGGCCCGGCTTGTTCGTCGTGCTACCCGGTCACGAGCGTGGGGCCGCTCCGACGCGCGTCGTCCGGCGTGAGGAGCGCTTCTCCGTCGTCCGCGGCGCCGGCGCCGAGGCCCCCGCCTAGGTGCGTGATAATGTCGCGCGTGACGGACCGAGAGCTCAGACTGGCGAAGAACGAGGCGCTCTTCCGCGGCGTGAACGAGCGCGTGCGGGAGGTCAAGGGAGAGCTCCCCGACGCCGGGCCGGCCTCCAAGATCGAGTTCATCTGCGAGTGCGGCCGCAGCGACTGCGTCGACCACGTGACGCTCACCGTCGCCGAGTACGAGCAGGTCCGCGCGGAGGAGACCCATTTCGTCCTCAAGCCCGGGCACGAGGCCCCGGACGTCGAGGACGTCGTGCGGACGGGGGACGGCTACGTCGTCGTCGAGAAGCATCCGGGCGAGGGGGCGGTCGCCCGCGAGACCGACCCGCGCTCGTAGCGGGCCGCCTGCCGGGCTCAGCAGCAGCCGCTCGCCGCGCCCGCGAGGGGGACCGTTCTCGTCTCCGCGTCGGCCGGCTTGCGGGCCTTCACGATCGCGCCGTGGATCCCGTCGGCCACCTCGTGCGTGAACCGCACCGTCACGTCCTCGAACCCGGCGGCCTCGAGGCCCGCCTCGTACTCGCTCCGGGAAAGCGCGCCGGCGATGCAGCCGACGTAGCTTCCGCGCTCGGCCCGCTCCTCCGGGGTGAGCCGGTCCTCGGAGACGACGTCGCTGATGCCGATCCGCCCGCCGGGGCGCAGCACACGTGCGACTTCCGTCAGGACGGCGGCCTTGTCGGCGGACAGGTTGACGACGCAGTTCGAGATGACGACGTCGACGGACTCGGCCGGAAGCGGAATCGCCTCGATGACGCCCTTGAGGAAGTGGACGTTCGCGACGCCGGCGTCGCGGGCGTTCTGCTGCGCGAGGGCGAGCATCTCGTCCGTCATGTCGAGCCCGTACGCGACGCCCGACGGCCCCACGCGCTTCGCCGACAGGATCACGTCGATCCCGCCGCCCGAGCCGAGGTCGAGCACGACCTCGCCCTCCTCGAGGTCGACGACCGCCGTGGGGTTGCCGCACCCCAGGCTCGCGGTCGCCGCCGCCCCGGGCAGCTCCTCTCGCTGCCCGCTCGTGTAGAGCGCCTCGCCGAAGTCGGCGCTCGCCGTCTCCCCGCCGCAGCACGACCCCGTGCCGCACGTCGAGGCCGCTCCGGACGCGGCGTCGCGGGCCGCGGCGGCGTAGCGCCGGCGAACCTCCTCGCGCAGGGCATCGGACGTTTCCGTTCTCATCGCAGGACCTCCCTGAGGTCGACGAGGTCCGCCAGCTGGGCGACGGCCTCGGGGTTGATGGAGAAGTAGGCCCACTTTCCGCGCTGCTCGCGGTCGAGCAGGCCCGCCTCGGTGAGCGTCTTCAGGTGGTGGCTGACCGTGGGCTGTGCGAGGCCCAGCGCGGGGACGAACTCGCAGGCGCAGACCGGCTCGTCGCTCGTCGCGAGAACGTTGAGGATCTTCACGCGAGCCGGGTCCGCGAGCGCCTTGAAGAGGCCGGCCGTTGCGTTCGCGTCCTCGTCAGAGAGGGTCGGCCAGTCGAGCGGGCGGCAGCAGGCGGCAAGATCCGGCGAGGTCATATCGACGAAAATCGTATCGATATCGATCGATGTGCGCAAGTCACATTGGCCGCCTGCCGGGAATCGCGCTACTCTGGAGGCAACCGAAGACGCGCTCGCGACCTCTTTGGACCTCTCGGCCATTGCGGCCCCGGGAGCAGGAGGACGAGAGATGGACAAGCGCCGGGAACTAGTGAGAGCGGTCAACGACCAGATTCGCGAGGTCAGCATGCGGTTCGCGTCCGAGGACGGCCTCTTCCTCTGCGAGTGCGGCGCCGAAGACTGCAGCGAGGCGGTGCTCCTCACGATCAGGGAGTACGACGCCCTGCGGGCCAGGCGCGACGGCTCGCTCGTGGTCGCGGCGGCCCATCGCGTCCCCGTCTAGGCGGGTACCGCGCGCGGCGGCAGCGGGCTAGCGGGCCAGCAGGGCCGGGTGGCGGCCGGCGTCGAAGTCGCGGACGAAGTCGCCCAGGCCGTGCTCGAACTCGAGGCGCCGTCCGTAGGCGCGCGAGTAGTCGACCACGAGGACGCCGAGGTCCTCGAACGCGCGCTCGAGAACGCACCCTCCACCTTCCCAGGCGGTGCAGGCCGCGGGAAGCTCGTAGAGCGGGTCGGCGCCGTGCGCGATCCGGATGCGGTTCACGCGGCGGAGCACCTCGTCGAGCGGGCTCGCGGGCGCCGACGGAGCAGGAGCGTCCCGGATGCGGAGCGTCATCCGTGCGAGTGTACGTCAGGCCTGCCCGGGTCGGCACGGGCGGGGGGCTGCGCAGGCACCTGGTCGAACGCGGCCCGGACTGCCGCGAGGTCGGCGTCCGTGCGCGCGCCGCCGAGGCCGCGGACGAAGGCGCCGAAACCGCAGCTCGGCGTGTGCACCTCGAGGAAGCGCACGGGGCCGTCGCCCGCCTGGGCGAACGTGTGCGGGACGCCCCGGGGGACTTGCACCCACGACCCCGCCTGCGCCCGCAGCCCGGCGCCGCCGACCGTGAACGCCAGCGCGCCTTCGAGCACGTAGACCGACTCGACGTGACGGCGGTGGAGGTGCGGCGGCGGGCACGGGCCGCCGGAATCGCTCCGCACCTCGGCGATCCCGATCTCGTCGACGCCGGCGAGCAGCGCCGCCCGCACGCCAGGTCTCTCGGAGACGAACGCGGCGCCGTCCACGACCGCGTCCGTCGGCGGCCGTCCGCCGTCGGCAGGAGGCGGATGCTGGTCGTACGAGTACGTGCGGCCGTCGCGGAGGGCGCGGAGGAAATCCGCGAAGCCCCGGCCGGGCGCGTGGAAGTTGAGGTAGCGGACCTCTGCGTCGCTCCCGTTCCGGAAGCCGTGGACGACGAGCGGCGGGACGCGCGCGAGCGTTCCCGGCGCGACGGCGACGGGCTCGTCCTCGATGCCCAGCCCGAGGGTGAGCTCGCCCTCGAGGACGTAGAAGAGGTCCGTGTGGCGTCGGTGGACATGGAGGTCGGCTCCCTGACGGCGCGGGCCGAAGCGCGACCACGTCGCGTGCAGGCTCTCGTCGTCGGAGAGGATCTCGACCCGCCGGTTCGCGGAGTCGCCGACGACCTCGCCGCCGCCGCGGGGAACGAGGAGCGGCTCGCTCACGGGGAGCGAGTATGCCGGTCGCCGTACACTTGCGGCTGCCCCCAAGGAGGAGGATAGAAATGCGACGAGGAGCGTTCGCAGCCGTGCTGGCGACGGCTGCACTCGCAGTGGCCGGGCCCGCCTCGGCGGCTCCGCCGGCGCCGGTCCCCGGCACCCCGAGCTGCCACGGGCTCATCATCGCCGCGGCCGCTCAGGGGACGGGGCTGGGCAACCTGGCCCGCGAGGAAGGCGTCCCGGTGATCCCGCTTCACGATTTGCTCTTCGCGCCCTGCGTGGAGTAGCGAAGGAGCTTCCCGGATCCCCTGGGGCGGCGCCGGGGCCGCGGCCGGCTCTGTCGTGGAGTGGCGGGAAGGATTCGGCGCTTGCGCTCGCGAGGCTCCAGGCCGAGGGGCGACGCCCCTCGGCGCTGCTCGCGACCGTGACCGAGACGTACGACCGGGTGAGCATGCACGGCGTGCGCCGGGAGCTCCTGGCCCGGCAGGCGGCCGCCGCCGGCCTGCCGCTCGTGGAGGTGCCGATTCCGGCGGACTGCTCGAACGAGGTCTACGAAGCCCGGATGCGCGACGCGTTACGCGCTCCTCCGCTCGAGCGGGTCGGCGCAGTCGCCTTCGGCGATCTCTTCCTCGCCGACGTCCGCGCCTACCGCGAGCGCCAGCTCGCGAACGCGGGGAAGCGGGCGCTCTTCCCGCTCTGGGGCGAGGACACAGCCGTGCTGGCGCGGCGCTTTCTCTCCGCGGGCTTCGCCGCAGTGGTCGTCTGCGTCGACCCGGCGAGGCTCGACCCGGCGTTCGCCGGACGGCCGTTCGATGCGCGGCTGCTCGCCGATCTGCCCGCCGAGGTCGACCCCTGCGGCGAGAACGGCGAGTTCCACACGTTCGTCCACGCCGGCCCGATCTTCGCGCGGCCGATCGAATGCGAGGTCGGCCGCGTCGTCGCTCGCGACGGCTTCGTCTTCGCCGACGTCACGGTGCAGTGAGGACGCTCGCGTCCTCTTTCCCGGAAGCGCGCCTCGGGCCGATCCGGCTCAGCGTCTCAGCGACGCCGGTGCGATCAGCAGTCGGTACCGGCGCCCCTCGCGGGCGAGGAAGCGTTCGCGCTCCAGCTCGTCCACTGCTCGCGTTACCGACTCGCGGGCGGAGCCGATCATGGCGGCGAGGAGCTCGTGCGTCAGGGGAAAGTCGAGGCGGACGCCGGTCCGCGTGACGCGGCCGTGGTCCCGTGCGAGCTGGAGCAGGCGCTCGCGGACGCGCTCGCGGTGACGGAGATGGACGAAGACACGCGAGTGGTCACGCGCGCGACGGGCTGCCGTCTCGAGCGCGTCGAGGACGATGCGCGAGACCGCGGGGACCTCGAGGAGGTCCTCTCGCGCGCTCCTCGAGATGACCGTCAAGGTCGCCGGTAGGAGCGCGTGCACGGTCTCGTCGGCGTCGGGAGCAGGTAACACCGCACCCGCGGCGGCATCGCAGCTGACCAGCTCGCGCCGCAGCGGCGTCCCACCGACCCGCATCACGACCAGCCCGGATTCGACCACCACGAGGACTGCATCGCCCTCGAGCCCGCGCGCCTCCCCGGAGGCCAGATCGATGTTCGGGCATCCCGCGATCAGCGCCTGAGCGGCCGCAGCCTCGGCGGCGGGAAGATCGGCCCAGAGGAGGCTCTGCGGCTGCACGCTGCCCCGTACGTTGGCAGACGCGGTTCGGATCTTCGACCGGCCTGAGCGAGAGCGTGAGGGGCGGCCCGGGCCGCCCCTCACGCCCGCCGGATCAGCGCTCGTACGTGATCCGCAGGAGATCGGCGCTCGTCGAGAAGGAGAGCGAGTCGCCGCGGGTGCAGCGGATCCGAATCGCGACGTCCCCCTCGCCGGTCGTCCCGCTCACGTAGTTGGCGAGGTTGCCGCCCACGCCGACGTTGACCTCCGACTCGGTCGTCCCCAGCGTCCGGGCATCGAGCCGCGTCCAGGCCCCGTACGTCCAGTCGTAGACGTAGAGCGCCTGGTAGCACGACGCCGACCCCTTGCCGCGGTAGGTGACCTTCAGGCTCTTGAGCCCGTTCGGGACGCGCGTGATGCGGCCGCTCCAGTCCGTTTGCCGCGTGCCGCTGGTCGTCGAGTTGAGGGCGAAGAACACGTTGTCGTCGCCGGCGAGTGCCGTGGCCCCGCCGCTGCGCACGGATCCGGCGTAGAGCGTGACGGAGCTCGGCGTCGCCGTCACCGTCACCGGTGCAGGCGCGGCACCGAAGCCGCCCGAAGCGTCCAGCAGGAACGCGCCGCCGCCGCTGTACGAGGCGACGCGCAACGTGTACGTCCCCGTGCTCGTCGGCTGGAAGGACACGTTCTCCTGCCGCTCGATCCGCTCCGACGCACGCAGCAAGGCGCCCGTCGGCCCGTACAGGTAGAGGTCGAAGTCGGGCGAGTAGGCCGCTGCCGCGGCGAGGTCCGGCAGCACGAGCGTTCCCGCGATCGGGAAGCGCGTGTCGCTGACCTCGACCTTGACGTCCACGTAGGCTCCGCTCGCCGCGAGCGTTCCTTCGCGGACGACGTGGGCCGGACCGGCAGGCCCGGTGCCGAGCGCGGCGCCTGCGGCCTTCAACGCCGCGTAGGCGTCGAGCCGGCCGGCGCCGTACTCGCCGTCGCCGCCGGCGCGACCCCAGTCGATCGCCGTGGAGGTCAGCTTCGCCTTCACGTCGGCGGAGGTCAGCGCGCGGTTCGCGTCGAGCGCGAGGAGCGCCACCCCCGCCACGAACGGCGTCGCCATGCTCGTCCCGTTGAAGGAGACGTAGCCGTTCGTCGTGCCGGTCTGCGCCGAGGTGATGCCGACGCCCGGCGCGACGAGGTCCGGCTTGACGCGACCGTCCGCAGTCGGGCCGCGGCTCGAGAACGCGGCCAGCGCGAACCCGCCCGCGGTCGTGTCGGCCATCGCGCCGACGGTGAGGGCGCCGCGAGCGGCCCCCGGAGCGCCGACGGTGCACGAGCCGGGGCCTTCGTTGCCCGCGGCGACTGCCATGA
>DATAAQ010000158.1:0-5347 GCA_036260055.1 Gaiellaceae bacterium
GAGATCGCGGAGCTGCTCGTCATCTCACCGCACACGGTCCGCACGCACCTCAAGCTCGCGTTCCGGCGTCTCGGCGTCCACTCGCGGGAGGAGGCGACGGGCCTCGTCAACCGCGACCGGCTGCTGACGCTCCTCTAGCCGTACCCGGAGCCGACCTTCCCCCAGTCGACGACGTTCCACCAGGCGTCGATGTAGTCGGGGCGCCGGTTCTGGTACTTGAGGTAGTAGGCGTGCTCCCAGACGTCGACCCCCAGGAGCGGCCTCTTCCCCTGCGAGATCGGGTTGTCCTGGTTCGGCGTCGAGACGATGGCGAGCCCGCCGTCGTCGGCCACGAGCCACGCCCAGCCGGATCCGAACTGGTTGACGCCCGCCTCCTTGAACGCGGCCTTGAACTCGTCGAACGACCCGAACGCCGACCGGATCGCGTCGCCGAGGGCACCTTCGGGCTCGCCGCCTCCGTTCGGGCCCATCCACTCCCAGAAGAGCGTGTGGTTGTAGTGGCCGCCGCCGTTGTTCCGGACCGCGGTGCGCTTGTCGTCGGGGATCGCGTCCAGGTTCCGGAGCACCTCTTCGACCGGCCTGTCGGCCCATTCGGTGCCGTCCAGCGCGGCGTTCACCTTGTCGACGTACGCCTGGTGGTGCTTGTCGTGGTGGACGCGCATCGTCTGCTCGTCGATGTGCGGCTCGAGGGCGCCGTACTCGTACGGGAGAGCGGGAACCTCGTAGGGCATCGTCGCCTGCCTCCTTCGCGTCGGTGGTCGAGCAATCTACCGCTCGCCGACCGAGGACGGCTGAGCCCTGGCGGGCGGCCCGCTAGGCGGGCATGCGGCCGTTCAGCGCGTCGTCCCGCGAGGGGAAGATCCTGAAGACGCGGTCGAGGCCTGTCACCTCGAAGACCTTGCGGAGGTTCCGGTCGTCCGTGACGACGGTGAGCGACCTGCCGGTGGCGAAGAGGCGGCGGTTCGCGGCGATGAGGATCCCGAGGGCCGTCGAATCGACGAAGCCGCAGCGGGCCAGGTCGACGATGAGCGAGGTCGTCCCGTTCTTCGTCGCGCCGAGAAGGTGGCGGTCGAACTCGGGCGCCGTGTGCAGGTCGAGGTCGCCCACGACCGTGACGACGCGGGTGCTGTCGGGGAGGCGCTCGACGTCCACCGCGAACTCGAGGAACGGGCGCTGGTCTGGAAGCTCGGTGCGAACGGTCGGCTCTCTCTCGGTTGCGTGGGACATCTCGACGACCTTCCCGGTTGGCTGGTGGACGGCGTACAGAACGGTCTGTACACTAACGGCGGGAAGAAGCCTGGTGGGAGGTATCTTTGGGGGTAGGTGAGCTAGGGGTCGCGGCAGAGCGAGGTCGCGCTCCGCATCTCGGCGCCGGCGCCCGCGAGCGCATCCTCGCGAGCGCGTACGAGCTCTTCTCCCGCCGCGGCATCCGCGGCGTCGGGATCGACGAGATCGTCGACCGCGCAGGGGTGGCGAAGGCGACGCTCTACAAGCACTTCCGCTCGAAGGACGAGCTCGGGCTCGCCTTCCTGGAGCGGCGGGAGCGCCTCTGGACGCGCGACTGGCTCGCGAGCGAGGCGACACGGCGGGGCGGGACGCCGGAGGAGCGGCTCCTCGCCATCTTCGACGTCTTCGACGGCTGGTTCCGCCGCGACGACTTCGAGGCCTGCTCCTTCGTCAATGTCCTCCTGGAGCTCGGCACCGCGCATCCCGTCGGGATCGCCAGCGCCGCGCACCTCGAGAACATCCGCTCCTTCGTCCGCGGCCTCGCCGAGGAGGCGGGCCTTCGCGATCCCGACGCGTTCGCGCGGGCCTGGCACATCCTCATGAAAGGCTCGATCGTCTCCGCGGCCGAGGGCGACCACGAGGCCGCTCGGCGGGCACAGGGGATCGGCCGCCTCGTCATCGAGCAGCACCGCTAGCCGGTACGCGACGTCGGCGGGCCTCAGGCGGCTACCTGCTCCATCCGGGCGCGCTCGACCTGCTCGTCCGGCGTCGACTCGAGGTCCTGGAGCACCTTGCCGAGCAGGAAGAACGTCGGCGGCCAGAGCCCGACGAAGATGGCGAGCCGCTCCGCCCGCGCCTTCGCGTCCCTGTCCCCGACGGCCGCGGACCGGCCCCAGAGCGAGAGGGCTCCTCCGATCGAGGCCAGCCCGAAGCTGTGCATGATCGTGCTGTTGAGGCCAAGCTTTCTCAGGAGTAGAGCGATCTTCACCGGCGTCCCCTTTCCGTCGTGGCGAGCCCGCTCGGGCCGCCGTCGGTGCGGGTCCTTCGACCCTGTAGGCCACTCTCGGCAGCGGCCGGCGGCCGGAAACCGGGCGCCCGCGGTATTCGCCGGGGTACTCGCGCGCGCCTCGCGGCCGCGTCAGACGCCGAGCGCCGCGCCGTCAGGGCAGTCGGCGTTGACGTAGCCCGAGCGGAAGGGGCGCGCCTCGCCCGTCCGCTCGTCGTAGACGTGGCGGACGACGCAGCCGGTGTCGTTCGCAAGGAGGTGGACGGAGACGGAGGTCTCCTCGGAGGTCGTCCGCACCCGGTGGACGTCGTCCCGCGGCGGCAGGAGCGCGTACAGATCGCCGGGAGCGAGCGACCGTCGGCGGACGAGCTCGAGCCCGTCGCGCCGGGGCGCGTAGAGCTCCTCGGCCTGCTTTCCCCGGTAGAGACCCACGAGGCCCCAGGCGAGGTGGTCGTGGACCGGGGTCGTCGCGCCCGAGGGCACCACGAGACTGAAGAGGCAGAGCGAGCGATCGGCCGCCCGGAAGAGGAGCCACTGGCCGATCCCGCCGCCCATGCCGCTCTCGGCGGCCGGCTCCTGGTACTCGGCCGGCAGCCAGTCGCGGTCGGCGAGGACGCCGGCGAAGAGGGGGCGGAGGAGCTCGCATGCTTCTGCCGGCGAGCCGGCCCGGCCGATCCGCGTCCGTACGTCGCCGACGAAGCGGCGCACGACGGGCGTGTCGAGGACGTACTCGTCGGCGGTGAGAGGCCTCACCGCGTCCTCTGCGTGCGTGAAGTCGCACACGCCCCGAAGTCTAGGCGCGCTCCCGGGACGGGGCGCCGGCGGCCCCTGTGTAGAGTGGGCCTCATGGTCGCCGAGCGGCCTCCCCGACCTGCGGCCGAGCGGACGGTGCAGATCGACAACGACCGCGTTCGCGTCAGCCACTGGCACTTCGAGCCGGACGCCGCGACGGGCTGGCACCGCCACGAGTTCGACTACGTGATCGTCCCGCTCCTCGCGGGGACGCTCGAGGTCGACGACGGCGAGGAGACGACGACGACGGAGCTCGAGCCCGGCGGTTCGTACTTCCGCCCGGCCGGCGTCGAGCACGACGTCGCGAACGCGAGCGGTCACGAGTTCGCGTTCGTCGAGATCGAGCTGAAGAGCGGGTCCGCCTGACGCGCGCGGCGATGGACGGTCTGCGGAAGGTCTGCGCCATCGTCGAGGAGGTCTTCTCCGAGGCGGGTCGCGCCGTCGAGCCTCCCGCGCGTGTTGCGGCGATCGGCGCCGTCATCTCGAACCCGCTCGCCGGGCGCTACGAAGACGATCTCGCCGAGCTCGCGGAGGCGTACTGCGAGCAGCTGGGCAGGCTCCTGACCGAGCGGGCGCTCGAGGCGCTCGGCCCGGGGCAGATCGAGGCATACGGGAAGGGAGCGCTCGTCGGCCTCGCCGGAGAGGTCGAGCACGGCTCCGCGATCATCCACAACCTCCGGTTCGGCAACCCCGTCCGCGAGGGCGTCGGCGGCAGCTCGCTCCTTCCCTCCGCGGAGAAGGTCGGCGCTGCCGGTGCCACGCTCGACCTCGCGCTCAAGCACAAGCTCGACCACACCGTGCGCTCGCATCACCAGACGTTCGAGGTGCGGATCCCGGACGCCCCCCGTCCCGACGAGATCGTCGTCTGGGTCGCGCTCGCGTCCACCGGCCGCCCGCACGCGCGGCTTCCCGCCTTCGGCAGCGAGCTCGCCGCGCACGGATCCTGAGGCATGACGCGCGTCGCGGTCGTGGGTCTCGGGACGATGGGGCTCCCGATGGCCCGGAATCTCCTCGCGGCGGGCCATGACGTCGTCGGCGTCGACCGCGATGCGGAGCGGACGCGTGAGCTCGGAGGCGCTTCGGCGGCGACGCCCGCCGAGGCCGCCGCCACCGCGGAGATCGCGATTCTCTCGCTTCCCTCGCCCGAGGCGGTGGAGGAGGTCGTGCTCGGCTCGCAGGGCCTCCGCGCCGGCGCCCCGCCCGGCTTCGCGGTCGTCGACATGTCCACGAGCCGCCCAGCGCTCGCGCGGTCCCTCGCCGCCGAGCTTGCCGGCGCGAACGTGGACTGGCTCGACGCGCCCGTCAGCGGAGGCCCGCGCGGCGCCGAAGGGGCCTCGCTCACGATCATGGTCGGCGGGAGCCGCGAGACGTTCGAGCGCTGGCGCTCCCTCTTGGAGGAGCTGGGGAGTCTCGTCGTGCGGGTCGGGGACGCGGGCGCGGGCCAGGCGGCGAAGCTCTGCAACAACCTCGTCGCCGGCGCGACGATGGCGGCTCTCGCGGAGGCGTGCGCGCTCGCCGTGCACGAGGGCATCGAGCCGGCGATCCTCTACGACCTGCTCACGCGCTCGACCGGGGACTCGCGCGTGCTGCGCACGCGCTTCCCGCTCGGCGGCGTGGACGCCGAGCACCCGGCCTCGCGCGCGTACGAGCCCCTCTTCGCGCTGGACCTCATGGCGAAGGACCTCGACCTCGCCCTCGAGCTCGCCGACGCGCACGGCGTCGGGGCGCCCGTGGCGCGCGCCGGCAGAGCGTCCTACGCCGAGGCGCAGCGGCAGGGCCTCGGTCGCCTCGACTACTCGGCCGTGTACACGGCGAGGAGCCGGTGAGCTCGTCATCCGCCGGCGGCCCCGGTCGCGCGGGCCGCGGCGTCGCCCTGACGTGGATCGTGCTCGGCGCGGTCGCGGTCATCGCCGCGGCCGCCGCCCTCGATGCGCTCCGGCGGGATCCCGAGCCGGCCCGCGTCGAGGCCCGCGAAGAGACCGGGCGGCTCACGGGCGAGGGCGTTCCCGAGCCTGGCGCGCTCGCGGGGAGGCTCGTCTTCACGAGCCTGGGCGAGTGCCGTCCGCAGGTGCTCCGCCTCGAGACGCTCATGCTCGACGACCCGGGCCCGTCGCTCGAATGCGGCCTCTGGGTCGCGCCGCGCGCAGACCTCGCCGCCGTCTCGCTCGCGCCCGCGCTCGGCCTGCGCGGCAGCCGGGTCGCGCTCCTCCGGCTCACGCCGCGGCCGACGCTGCTCGAGTCGCTCGGAGTCGTGCGCGGCGAGCCGTCGTGGTCGCCCGACGGCGAGCGACTTGCCTGGTGCACCGCCGCGGGCGAGACCGT
>DATAAQ010000159.1:0-14067 GCA_036260055.1 Gaiellaceae bacterium
TCCGCGAGCACCTCGCCGAAGACGTCCCAGAACTGCCGGTTGAAGAGAAAGATGAGGGCGAAGAGACCGAGCATGCCCACCTGGTCGAGCTGGGACCAGCGCGCGTAGAGGCCGCTCGGGAGGATCGCCCCGGCGATGCGCGAGCCGTCGAGCGGCGGGATCGGGATGAGGTTGAAGAGCCCGAGCACGATGTTGACCTCGTACCCGCGGACGAGGACGTCCCGGGCCGTCCCCTCGAAGTCGCCGTGGACGAGCAGCCCGACGCACCCGAGCGCGAGGAGCAGGTTCGTGGCCGGCCCGGCCGCCGCCACGAGCGCCATGCCGAGCTGGGGACGCGCGAACGCGCGCGGCTGCACCATCACGGGCTTCGCCCAGCCGAAGATGAAGTCGCTCACGAGCGCCGTGATGACGAACATCAGCGTGCCGAGCGGGTCGAGGTGGACGATCGGGTTGAGCGTCAGCCGGCCCTCGTTCCGCGGGGTCGGATCTCCGAGCCAGGTGGCGACGGCGGCGTGAGCGAGCTCGTGCACGACGAGGCTGACGACCAGGAAGGGGATCAGCCAGAGGAAGGTGTCGAGGTCCACGGGTCGCTTCCCTGCTAGGCGCTCAGGAGCTCGCGGGCGGCCTCGAGCTCGGCGCTCTTGCCGTCGAGCTCACCGTTCAGCTTCCGCCGCAGGAGCTCCTCGAGCACGGCCCCGACGCGCGGCGACTCGGCGAGCCCGAGCGCGGCGAGGTCGCCGCCGGAGATCTCCAGGCGCACGCCGCGGAGCTCCTCGAAGTACCGGACGAGCCGGCCGCGGGCGGGTTCCTCGGCGCCCGCGAGGGCGAGGAGCGCCCCGTCGGGGTCGTAGGGGCGGACGAGCTCCCGGAGGGCCGCGGGCTCCTCCGTGGCGGCGGCGCGGGCGCGGAGCCTCGGCGCGACGGTGACGGCGGCGGCGATCCGCTCGGCGTCCCGGCGGCGGAGCTTCAGCCGCTCGAACCAGTCCGCGAGCTCGTCCGGCGGCAGCTTGCGCGCCAGCACGGCGAGGCGCGTCCGCCACGCGGGCGCCTCGGGCGCGTAGCGGAGGCGGAGGGCGTCCACCTCCTCGACGAGGGCTGCAGCGTCGTCCCCGCCGGAGAGGTGCGGGTGGACGGCGCGGTCGACGCCCAGCTCCGCGAGGCGGCGGAGCGAGTCGCCGACCTCGGCCTCGGAGAGCAGCGCCTGCAGCTCGTCCCGCAAGCGGGCGGAGGAGAGCTCGCCCACGAGGCCCATCTCGACGCACGCGCGGGCGAGCGCGACGGTGTGCGCCTCCATGCGGAAGCCGTACCGGTTCTCGTAGCGGATGGCCCGGAAGAGCCGCGTCGAGTCGTCGATGAAGGAGAGGTTGTGGAGGACGCGGAGGACGCCGTTCTCGAGGTCGCGCAGGCCGCCGAAGAAGTCGACGAGCCGGCCGAAGTCCTCGCCCTTCAGCGAGGCGGCCATGGCGTTGATCGTGAAGTCGCGCCGGTAGAGGTCCTGGCGGATGGACGCCTGCTCGACGGTCGGCAGCGCGCCGGGGTGGTCGTAGAACTCGGTCCGCGCCGTCGCCACGTCCACGCGCCCGCCGTCGTAGACGACGATCGCGGTCCCGAACCTGTCGTGCGGGCTGACGCGCCCGCCGGGGAGCGCGGCCGCGAGCGTGCGCCCGAAGGCGATCCCGTCGCCCTCGACCGCCACGTCGACGTCGAACGTCGGCTCGCCCATGAGGACGTCGCGGACGGCGCCGCCGACGAGGTAGACGCCCTCGAACTGCTCCCCGGCCGCCTGGATCGCCTCGAAGACCGGCTCCAGGCCCGGAAGCGCGAGCAGGCGCTCCGCGAGGTCGGGACCCGGGCGGGCCGCCTCCTCCGCGACCGGCTCGCCGAGGGCGCGGAGGAGGTCGCTGCGCGTGACGACGCCGACGACCTCGCCCTCGCGGAGCACCGGGACACGCCCGGCCTTCGTCGCCGTCAGGAGCCGGGTGACCTCGGGGAGCGGGGCGTCGTCGGCGCAGGTGAGCACCTCCGAGGTCATGACGCTCTTCACGGGCGCGTGCGCGAGGTTGTGCTTCATGGCCTCGTCGAGGTCCTCCCGGGTGACGAGCCCGAGGAGCCGGCCGGCCTCGCCGACCTGGACGGCGCTCTGGCGGTGCCGCTGGCAGAGGACCATCGCGTGCGCGACGGTGTCCTCGGGCGAGACGAAGCGGGCGGGCCGCGACATGATGTCCGCCGCCGTCAGCCGGCCCCGGACGGCGCCGGGAAGCGCGCCGAGGACGAGCTCCTTCGCCTCCGCCAGGGAGCCCCGGTGCACCGCCGAGGCCGCCTGCGGGTGCCCGCCGCCCCCGAGCGCGGCCGCGACGGCGGCGGCGTCGAGCTCTCCCACGCGGGTGCGGACGACGCAGAAGACGCGGCGGTCCATCTCAACGAGGCAGACGAGCGCGCGCGCGTCGGTCAGGTCGACGAGCTTGTGGGCGAGGTTGGAGACTCCGTCGACGTACTCGGGCCACGCGACCGCGCTCACGAGCACGTCGAAGCCTCCCGCCGAGTGCGTCTCGAGGCCGGCGAGGAGCGCGTCGAGGAGCGCACGCTCCCCCTCTCCGAGCGGGAAGTGGAGGTACTGGGCGACCATCTCCTGGCGGGCCCCGTGCCGCAGACACCAGGCGAGCGCCTCGGCGTCGCGGAGGCCGACGCCGGGGTACGAGAGCGACCCCGTGTCCTCGTGGATCCCGAGCGCGAACACGGTCGCCTCGAGCGGCGTCGGCTCGATCTCGCGCTCCGCGAGGATGCCGACCATCGTCGTCGTGAGCGCGGCGTCGTCGGAGACGACGAGGTTCTCGGCCGGCACCCAGTCGGGCCGCGCGTCCCCGTGGTGGTCGAAGACGACGACCTCGACGTCCGGGTCGCGTGCGACGCCCTCCCAGTCGCCGAGCCGCTCGGCGGCGAGCGTCTCGACGACGATCAGCCGCGTCACGGCGTCCACGTCGATCCGGCCCGCCTCGACGACGTCGAGCTCCTCGGCGTGCAGGCGGTAGAAGTCGCGCACGTTCCGGTTGAGGGAGCCCGAGAGCGCGACGACCGAGCCCGGGTAGAGCCTCCGCGCCGCGAGCATGGCCGCGAAGGCGTCGAAGTCGGTGTTCGTGTGCGTGACGACGAGGTCCACGAGAGGAAGGTTAGACCCCGGCCTCTCGTATCCCCCCTTTCGGGGGAAGCGTCCGGGCGCGTTCGCGACGACGTTGGGAGAGCGGGGTCTCCGAGCGGCCGGGGTCACGCAGCGCGAACATGACTCCGAAGATCCGCTCAGCCCTTCTCGCCGCCCTGGCGCTCGCCCTCGTCCTCGTGGCGCCGGCCGGCAGCGCCCTGACGGCACCGACCGCGACGGGCCCGGTGGACGGCGCCGTCGTCGAGACGCTTCCCGCCTTCTCGTGGAACGCGGTCACCGGCGCCGACCGCTACGAGTTCGAGTTCTCCGCCGACCCGGCGTTCAACTCCGCGCTCGCGCTCGTGTCGACGAAGAACACGCGCGCGTCGCTCAAGAAGGTCGTCCCCAACGGGACGTACTACTGGCGGGTGCGCGGCGTCACGAGCACGGGGGCGCTCGGGACGTGGTCGCCGACCCGCTCCCTCGAGATGGCCTGGACGGCGAAGCCCTCGCTCCTCGCCCCGGGGAACGGCGCCACGATCGAGTACCCGGCGGACGCGCTCAAGCTGAGCTGGAGCCCGGTCGACGATGCGGCCGAGTACGTCGTCAGGATCGCGACGGATCCCGCCCTCGGCTCGCTGATCTGGGACGACCCGGTCGAGACGGTGGCGACGAGCTTCGCGCTGACGCAGCCGCTCGCGCCCGGGACCTACTACTGGGGCATCACGCCCGTCAACGCCGAGGGCCACGCCGGCAACCCGTCGGTCGTCTCGTCGTTCGAGTGGGTCTGGCCCTCGACGACGACGACCGGCCTCAGCGACCTCGTCGCGGACGAGGAGGTCTTCGACCCGCAGCTCTCGTGGGACGCCGTCCCCGGCGCGTCGGGGTACGAGGTGGAGGTCAACTTCTCCTCCGACTGGGCGACGAGCTCGAAGGTCTGCTGCGAGCCGTTCGGCTTCTACTCGGAGGCCTCGACGCTCGGCACGACGCTCGCGCCGCAGGTCGTCCTCGACAACAACACGTACTACTGGCGCGTGCGCGCGCTCGACGCGGGCGGGAACGCCGGCGTCTGGAACGTCGGCCCCTCCTTCCAGAAGACGTTCGACAACGTCCCGCCCGTGACGGCGCCGGCGATCAAGAACCTGCGCATGCGCGACCACGCCGGCGATCCCGGGAGCGACGCCGTCCCGGCGACGCCGGAGTACGACACCCCCACGCCGGTCGTGGTGTGGGATCCGGTGCCCGGCGCCTCGGGCTACCAGGCCGAGGTGGCGCCGTTCTCCGGCGGCGTCTGCAACTGGTCGTCGTCGTCCGAGCACTGGACGAAGGTGACGGCCACGACGGCGTGGACGCCCCTCGGCTGGGGCTGGAACAACACCAAGCCCTTCCCGAGCAGCCTCAGCGTCTCCACGGACTCGCCGACCGCGCTCGTCGCCGGGAACCAGTACTGCGCCCGCGTCCGGGCGATCGACCGCGCCTCCGCGCTCGGCGGCCCGACGGTCTTCGGCGACTACACGTACCTCCCGGCGAACAACGAGCCGGCATTCACGTGGACGGGGCCGACCGGGAGCGGCGCGTGCTCGCCCTGCACGCTGACGGAGAGCGACTACGTGACGCCCATCACGGGCACGACGGTCGGGCGCATGCCCGTCTTCACGTGGCAGCCGATCGCGGGCGCCGAGAGCTACTACGTCATCGTCGCCCGCGACGCGAACTTCACGAACCTCGTCGACTACGCGTTCACGCGGATCCCGGCCTACGCGCCGCGGACGGGGATCCTCTCCCGGGGCTACGCGGACGAGACGACGCTCTACTACTGGGCCGTCCTCCCCGCAGACGCGACCAACGGCAGCGGCGTCTCAGCCGAGCCGCTCACGAGCGCCCCGCAGAGCTTCACGAAGCAGTCGACGCCGCCGAGCCTCGTCGGCCCCGTCAGCCTCCAGGTCGTCAACACGCCGTCCACGACGTTCCGCTGGAACGCCGTCGAGGGGGCGCGGCGCTACCGCGTCCAGGTGGCGCAGGACGCGACGTTCTCGAGCCCCATCGACGACGTCGTCACCGACGCGACCGCCTACACGAGCAACACGACGTACCCGTCCGACACGACGCTCTACTGGCGTGTGCGGGCAGACGCCGAGAACGGCTCTGCCTACGTCGGGCTCACGTGGTCCGCGACCGGGACGTTCAAGAAGCAGCTGCCGAAGCCCGTCTTCGACCCGGACAACCCCACGGGCGGGGCCGGAGTCCCCGCCTTCTCCTGGAGCCCGGTGGCCGGCGCGATCTCCTACGACATCCAGATCGAGGAGGCCGACGGGGACACGCGGCTGTACAAGGGCTTCCCCACGCACGCCGCCGCGTTCGTGCGCTTCACCGGCGTCGGCATCCTCAAGGTCTGGGTGCGCGCCAACTTCCCCGGGGACGGCTTCAACCCCGTGGCGGGGCCGTGGTCGAACTTCTGGTCGTACACGCACACGATCCCCGAGCCCTCGGATCCCGCGCACGAGGCCGGCACCCGCCGCCTGCTCTTCTCCTGGGCCCCGCGCGCGAACATCAAGAGCTATCGCGTCCAGGTCTCGGAGCGCGCCGACTTCGGCTCCATGGTCGAGAACACCACGACGCAGACGACGACGTACGCCTCGCTCCTGACGAGCTTCGCCTACGCCGACGGCGGCACGTTCTACTGGCGCGTCGCGGCCGTCGACGCCGACGCGAACCAGGGCGACTTCACCGCCGTCCGGAGCTTCACGCTCCCGGCGCTCACCGCCGGCGGCGGCGCGACCACGACCCTCAAGACGTTCCGCGTCGCCATCGACGGCGTGCCCGTGAAGAACCGCTACCGGACGATCACCGTGCGGGTGCGGAACTCCGCCTACCAGCCCGTCCGGGGCGCGTCGGTGCGCGTCTCCGGCGCCGGCGTCGGGATCACGACGAAGCTCACGAACCGGTACGGGAGGGCGTCGTTCCGCCTCCGCGCGACGCGCTACCCCGGAACCGTCACCTTCCGCATCTCGAAGAGCGGCTTCCGCACCGCGTACGCCTACCGCAACGTTCGTCGCCCGTAGGCGGCAGGCGCGCGCCTAGCGGTGCGCGACCGCCTCGATCTCCACGCGGGCCCCGGACGGGAGCGCGGCGATCTGCACCGTCGCGCGGGCCGGGAAGGGCTCCGTCAGGTGGCGGGCGTAGACCTCGTTCATCGCGGCGAAGTCGCCCAGGTCGACGAGGAAGATCGACGTCTTCAGCACCTTGTCGAGCCCGGAGCCCGCCTCCTCGAGGATCGCCCGCAGGTTCTGCATCGCGCGCTCGGTCTGCTCGACGATGCCGCCGGCGACGACCTCGCCGCTCTCGGGGTCGATCCCGAGCTGGCCGGCGACGAAGACGAGGTCGCCGAAGACGATCGCCTGCGAGTACGGCGCGCCCTGGAACGGCGCCGGCGCCCTGGCGGTTCTGACGGCGGACTTGCTCATGCTCCCTCCACTCTCTCGATGCTCGCGCCGAGCCCGCGCAGGCGCTCGTCGATTCGCTCGTAGCCGCGGTCGATCTCCCGGATGTTGCCGATGACCGAGGTGCCCTCGGCGCAGAGGCTCGCGATCAGCATCGCCATGCCTGCGCGGATGTCGGGGCTCGTCAGCCGCTCTCCGTAGAGCCGCGCCGGCCCGCTCACGACCGCCCGGTGGGGGTCGCAGAGGATGATCCGCGCGCCCATGCCGACGAGCTTGTCGACGAAGAAGAGCCGGTTCTCGAACATCTTCTCGAAGATGAGGACCGTGCCGCGGGCCTGCGTGGCGACCGCCACCGCGATGGAGGTGAGGTCGGCCGGGAAGGCCGGCCACGGGCCGTCCTCGATCTTCGGGATCTGCGAGCCGAGGTCGTCGCGGATGACGAGCTCCTGCGACCCGCTGACGCGGACGGACGTCCCCTCGACCCGGCAGGCGACGCCCAGGCGCTCGAAGCCCGGCCAGACCCCGGCGAGATGGGCGGGGACGACGTCCTCGATCACGATCTCGCCGTGCGTGACGGCTCCGAGCCCGACGAGGCTCGCGACCTCGATGTGGTCGGGGCAGATGCGCCACTCTCCGCCGCGCAGGCGCTCGACGCCGCGGACCCGGAGCACGTTCGAGCCGATTCCGTCGATGTCGGCGCCGAGGGCGACGAGGAAGTGGCAGAGGTCCTGCACGTGGGGCTCGCACGCGGCGTTCGCGATCGTCGTCTCGCCTTCCGCCAGGACCGCCGCCATGACGGCGTTCTCCGTGCCGGTGACCGAGGCCTCGTCGAGGAAGAGCTGGGCGCCGACGAGGCGGTCCGCGCGCATGTGGAAGCGCCGGTTCGCGTGGATCTCGGCCCCGAGCTGCGAGAGCGCGTGGATGTGCGTGTCGAGCCGGCGGCGGCCGATCACGTCCCCGCCCGGCGGCGGCACGATCACCTCGCCCCAGCGGGCGAGGAGCGGCCCGGCCAGGAGGATGGATGCCCGGATGCGCGTGCAGAGCTCCTCGTCGAGCTCGTGCTTGCGCAGGTCGCCGGCATGGATTCGCACGCGGCCCTCGCCGAGCGGCTCCACGTCCACGCCGAGGTCGGCGACGAGCTCGAGCATCGTCTCGACGTCGCGGATCGCGGGGACGTTCGCGAGCGTGACGGGGTCCTCGGCGAGGAGCGCGGCGGCGATGATCGGCAGCGCCGCGTTCTTGTTCCCGGCCACCCGGATCGGGCCCGACAGCGGGCGCCCGCCCTCGATGACGAAGGACTCCATGACGGCGTCGGACACGGCGGTCTCCGGCACGGCGGCGAGGCTATCGTACGCGGTCCTGTGGAGGTCACCCGCGAGCGCGCCTGGGAGACGTTGACGAGGTACACGCAGAGCGAGGCGTTGCGCCGCCATGCGCTCGCGGTCGAGGCCTGCGTCGGCGCCTACGCCCGCGAGCACGGTGAGGACGAGGAGTTCTGGCGCGCCACCGCGCTCCTCCACGACTTCGACTACGAGATGCATCCGACCCTCGACAGGCACCCGCAGGACGGAGCTCCGATCCTCCGCGAGGAGGGCTATCCCGAGAAGCTCGTCGAGGCAGTGCTCTCCCACGCCGAGCACCTCGGACTCCCGCGCGACACGCCGCTCAAGCGGACGCTCTTCGCGTGCGACGAGCTCGCCGGCTTCGTGCACGCCTGCGGCCTCGTGCGGCCGGACGGAATCGAGTCGCTGGAGCC
This sequence comes from Gaiellaceae bacterium, assembly GCA_036260055.1. Lineage (GTDB taxonomy): Bacteria > Actinomycetota > Thermoleophilia > Gaiellales > Gaiellaceae > DASQWP01. The sequence continues at coordinate 8,333 of DATAAQ010000159.1, forward strand.
GAAGTCGGTGAAGAAGAAGCTCAAGCAGCCGTCCTTCGCGGCCGGCGTGCACCGGGACGAGGTCTACGCCGGCGCCGAGCTCCTCGGACTCGAGCTCGACGACCACATCCGGAACGTCATCGCGGCCATGCGCCCCATCGCGGGCGAGCTCGGCCTCCGCTCGGGCTAGCCGGCGCCGGCTCGCTAGACGGCGTCGCCGAGGCGGGCGCGGGCCCTGCCGGCGAGCGGGCGGAGGTCGGCCGGGTCGAGGGCCGCGGCGGTGCAGAAGCCGCTCACGGACTGGATCACCCGGTTCGACCGGAGGAAGACGGCCGCGACCTCGAAGCGGCCCTCGGGAACCTCGAAGCTCACGACGACGCCGTTCACGCGGCGCCCCGGGAACGGGCGCACCCTGACGTTCCAGGGCTCGACGACGGCGTCCTCGGCGAAGCGGTCGAGCATCGCGCGCGCGAAGGCGCGGCGCCCCTCCGGCCTGCCGAGCAGGCGGTAGGCGAGCGCCGCCTCCGCAGGGGTCCGGTGAAGCTGCGTCTCCGCGCGGAGCGCGAGGAGATGGGAGCCGCCGAGCCGGACGTCCTCGAACGACCGGTGGAACGACACGTAGCTCTCGCGCTTCCTGCGGCCCTCACCGTCGCTCCGCGCGCCCGCCGGGAGGTCCTCCAGGGCCAACGTCAGGGACGGGAGCCTCTCGCGGCCCGCGAACGAGGCCCTCTTCGCCGCCGGCGGGTCGACGGGCGCGGGCTTCCCCTCGATCTCGCCCGCGAGCACGCCCTGGATCCGCTCGTCGAGCGCCGCGGCGAGCGCCCGAGCCTCCTCGCTGACGTCGCGCCTGTCTCCCCTGGAGATCGCGGCGGCGCCGACGAGGCGCCCGCGGCGGAAGGCGACGATCGTCATGTGCATCTTGAGTCCCGCGAACGACGAGACGGCCCGGATCCCGCTTGCCTCGTCCCCCACGCCCAGAGCCTCGAAGTCGGAGACGCGGGTGAGCCTGACGCCGTCCACCGCCGTCCCCTGGAGGCGGTGCAAGTCGTCGAGCTGCTTGTTCAGGTGCTGGGCCGCGTAGACCGGGTCGCGGAGGAGCTCGACCTCCGTTCCGACGACGTAGACGCCCTTCTTCCCGCGGAGCGCGGCCGCCGCGACGTTCGGCTGGGCGTAGTAGAGCTTGTGGCCGGCCACGCGCCCGGCGCCCCGGAGCGAGACGCGCGTGTCGTCCGGGTCGAGCGTCTCGTCGGCGGCGCTGGCGTTGCTCGTCGGCCCCGAGTCCTCGTCTGGGCGCAGGCCGCGGGCGGCGGCTCCGAGCTCCGCCCGCGGGAGGACCATGAGCGCGAGATCCGCGGGGGTGACCCGCTGCACCTCGCCGCGACCGTCCGACCCGCCGCCGCCGACGCCGCAGCCGGCGGCCGCGAAGGCGCAGAGGACGAGGAGCGCCCTGGCGGCAGGCGGCATGCAGCTCCCATCGTCATCACGGCCCGCGGGCTAAAGCACCCGGACGAGGCGCTCGAGGTCCTCCTCGCTCGTCCACCAGCCGCACGACGCACGAACCAGCCCGGTTCCGGGCAGGTCGCGCACGACGACGTCCTCCGCGGCCAGGCGCGCGACGAGCGCCTCCGGCTCCGGCCAGCGGAAGGAGACGAGCGTCGCCTGGTCCGGCTCGGTCACGACCTCGGCGCGTGCGGCGAGGAGCTCGCGGCAGCGGGCGGCCGTGAGGCGCGCCCGGTCGAAGCGCGCCGCCCCCGCGCGGGAGGCGAACGCGAGCGACTCCCGCAGCGCCGCCAGGGAGCCGGTCGGGATCCAGCCCGTATCGAAGCGGGCCGCCCCCTCCCTCGGCACGTAGTCGGGGTGCTGCCACGAGAGGTACGACGGCATGGCGAGGCGGATCTCCCCGACCCGCTCCGGGCGCACGTACAGGCAGCCGGTCGCGTCCGGGCCGAGGAGCCACTTCTGCGCCGAGACCGTGTAGAAGTCGCAGCCGAGCTCCTCCACGTCGACCGGGATCGCCCCCGCCGCCTGGGCTCCGTCGACGAGGAGCGGGACGCCGCGGCCGGCGAGCTCGCGCACCGGCAGCACCGCCCCGGTGAGCCAGGAGACGTGCGAGAGGGCGATCAGGCGCGTCCGGTCGGAGAGCTCCGCCTCGAGCGCGGCGAGCGCGTCCCCGGCGGGGCGGTCGCGGATGCCCGCGATCCGCACCGTCGCGCCAGAGGCCAGGAGGCCGCCGAAGAGGCCGGGATGCTCGGAGTCGGTCGTCACGACCTCGTCGCCGGGGCCGAGCTGGAGTCCGCCGTAGACGAGGTTGCAGCTCTCGGTCGTCGAGGCCGTCAGCGCGACGGAGCCCTCGGGGGCTCCCAGGAGCAGCCGGAAGGCCTCGCGTACGGCCTCGCGGAGCTCGAGGACGCTCTCGAAGAACTCCCGGCTCGAGCGCCCGAGCTGGAGGTCGCGTACGACCGCGTCCGCGAGCGCCGAGGCCGCTCGGCGGGGGAACGGCCCGAACGTGCCGGCGTTCAGGTACGCGAAGCGGGCAAGGACGGGAAGCTCCGCGCGCACGGCGGCCAGGTCGAACGCCGCCTCCCTCAGACGTCGACCCCTGCCTGGAAGACCTTGACGTCGAAGTCCTTGCCGCTCTCCTCCATCGTCCCGCAGAGGACGTGCTCCCCGTCGGTGCGTACGTTCACGAGACCGTAGACGAGGTCGGAGGAGACGGGCGTGTACTTGAGGCGGCGGAACGGCCGGCGCTCGTCCGGCAGCTCGACGTCCGTGTCGTCGAGGAGGCCGGGCCGGAGCGAGAGCGCGTAGGCCAGCCGCACGGAGCGCGCGAGCTCCGTCGAGTAGACGAGCGGCGGGAGCACCTCACGACGCGTCCGCCCCTGCGCCTCGCGGCCGTAGCGCGCCGAGGCGCCGATGAGGGCGGGCCGCGGGTGCGCGTACGTCTCGTTGTCGCCCGACGAGATGACGGTCGCGCGCGGGCGCATGGCCCGCAGGAAGTCGAGGTGGACGTCCTCGGCGCCGTGGTGGCACGCCTTCGCCACGTCGACCGCGAAGGCGTCGGCGGGCTGGTAGCTCAGGAGCAGCTCCTGCGCGGGGGTGTTGAGATCGCCCGTGAGGAGGATGCTCGCCTCCCCGTAGTCGAGGCGGAGGACGACCGAGTGGCCGTTGAGCGTGACCGCGCCCGAGCCGAGCACGCGGAGGCCGTCGTGGCCGAAGCCGATCTCCTCGAGGATGGGCCCGAGGACGCGGATGGTCACCTCCGACTCGCCCGGGCCGTACCCCGGCAGGTGCCCGTCGCGGTGCGAGATGCGGCGGGCGCTCCGCGCCCGCGCGGCGACCGCTTCGGCGAGGCGCGCGTAGCCGCCCCCGAGCTCGCGCGGCGGCCGGGCGAACGTGTCGAGGTCGTCGAGGAGCTCGACGAGGAACTCGTCCCGCCGGGCGAGCCCTCGCTCGACGGGGAACCCGCCGACCCAGCCTCTCCGGGTCCTGCCGAGCAACGGCGCCGTGCGGAAGCGGGCGATGCCGCTGTGGAGGAAGCTCCCGACCTCGACGTCGAAGGGCGCGTGGTAGGGAAGCCGGCCCGAGAGGAGGTCGAGGAGGCCGCCGTAGTGATCGGCGTCGGCGTGCGTGAGGACGACGTTCGCGAGCTCGACCCTCTCCCGTCGCAGGTCCTCGAGGAACTTCCAGCGGACGAAGTTCGCGGCGCCCTTCCTCGTCATCTGCCGCGCGTTCTCGACGCCGCCGTCGATCAGGTGCCAGCGGCCGTCGGGGGTCCTGAGGAGGACGGCGTCGCCCTGGCCGACGTCGATCACGTAGACCTCGAGCAGGCTCTCGTCCGAGACGAGCTCGCGCCGGAGCCAGCCCGGGCGCTTTCCCCGGGCGCGGACGCGGAGCCAATCGCCGTCTTCCTCGAGGACGTGCAGGGGATCGCCCCAGAGGAGGGTCGTGACGAGCTCGCTGCGCGGCTCGCGGCCCTCGCGGAGCGCGACCTTGAACGGGCTCGTCTTCGCGACGTACCGGAGTTCCACGGCTAGGCGACGACCGCGTCGACGGGCGCGTGGTCGGAGAGGAGCGCCCCGTCCACGCGCCGCCGCTCCTCCGGCCACGCGTCCGGCCCGCGCTCGAGGCTCAGCCCCCGCACGAGCACCTGGTCGATCCCGTCGAGCGGCTCGCTGAAGCCGGGGACCGCGTGACCGCGGACGTTGAAGTCGCCGCAGAGCAGGCAGCGCTCGGCGTCCGCGAGGAAGCGCGCCGCACGCTCGATCTCGGCTCCGACGAGGCGCCGGTCGGGGCTGTTCGAGGCGTGGAGGTTGGCGAGCACGAGGGGCCGGCCGGACGCCTCGACGTCGAGAGCCTGGCACACCCGCCGCTGGCCGCCGCGCGCGAGCCACTCCCAGCGTGTGAGGCCGGGGTTGAGGACGAGGCGGCGGTGGCGCCCGACCTCGAAGTGCGGGTTGACGAGGAGCGCGTTGGCCTGGCCGGTGAAGGTGGAGCGGAACCGCTGCGGGTCGAGGTCGGTGGCGCGGCGGGCGAGCGGCCCGAGCAGCGCCGGCATCGTCATCGCCCAGGCGGTCGGCATGCCGGTCCACGCCTCCAGCCGCCGCACCGCCCAGAGCGGGACCTCCTGGAGCGCGAGCACGTCGGGCGCATCCGCCGTCGCGAGGCGGACCATCCGCTCGAGCTGGAGCCGGCGCGAGGGCGGGTACGTCCTTCCGTGGTAGACGTTCCAGGTGCGGACGAGGAGGCTCAGGGCCGCACTAGTGTAGGGACGTGGGCGCGCGCTTCGTGGACCTCGTCGAGCGTCAGCTCGAGCTCTTCGAGCAGGAGTACGCCGGGCTCATCCGAGATTGCGAGGCCGCCCTCCGCGCCTACGACCGCGCTCCCCGCGAGGAGGCCGAGGAGCGCTACGGCGACTACCTCGACCTCGTCGACTCGGGCCGCGAGGCCCTCGTCGAGTACCGCGACGTCTACGCCCGCACGCTCGACGACGACGCGGCCGAGGAGTACGAGGACGTCTTCAACCGGCTCGTCCGCAAGCGTCTCCCCCGCTTCGGGCTCGAGCTCGACTGAGCGCGGCCGCTACCGCGAGACTCGGAAGAACCCGGAAGGCGCGAGACCGGCCACGGCCCGGGTGACGGGGTCGACGCGCCTGGCGTCGTCCTCGCGCGTCTCCTTGCGGCGCACGGCCTCGCGGACGACGAGGCCTCCGACGAAGCGGATCGGCTCGGGCGGGAAGCGCGCGGGGACGCCGCGGTTGAGCCCGCAGCCGGACCACTCGTCGTCGCGCGCGAGCGCGCTCGAGGCGAGGATCTTCCCCGCCGTCAGGCTCGGCGCGACGCCGTTGCCGGAGAAGCCGACCCCGTAGACGACCCGAGCCCGACCCGGCAGGCTCCCGAAGAACGGGAGGCCGTCGGTCGTCCTGTCGATGGGACCGCCCCACGCGTGCGTGAGCGCCACGCCCCGCGCAAAGGGAACGAGCCGCGGCAGCTCCTCGGAGAGCTCGCGCGTCTGGCGCTCGTTGTAGTCGAACGCGCCGTCCACGCGGCCGCCGAAGGCGAGCCGCCCGCCCCCGCGGCCGAACGCGATGCGGCCGTCCCGCGTCGTCCGGTAGTAGTGCACCATGAGGCGGCAGTTCGAGACGGCCTCGCCGCCCGTCCATCCCGCCGCCGCGAGACGATCCGGCATCGGCTCCGTCGCCACCATGTCGCTCGAGAGCGGCACGACGGCGCGGCGGATCTCCCCGAGCCCGGCGAGCC
>DATAAQ010000160.1:0-7878 GCA_036260055.1 Gaiellaceae bacterium
GGAGCATCGAGGCGTGGCGCGCCGACCTGACGGCGACGGGGATGGGCGGTCGCGGGTGGGCCTGGACGGCCTACGACTGGGACGAGCAGCGGCTCTTCAACTACATCGGCGACGCTCAGAACACCTTCCCGATCTGGAACGCGACGCCCCTCGTGGCGCTCGACGTGTACGAGCACGCCTACTTCCTCGACTACCGCACCGACCGCGCCTCGTACATCGCGGCGTTCTTCGACAACCTCGACTGGAGCGTCGTGAACGAGTGGGTCTCGCGCTACCAGATCGAGGCCTGAGCCGACCTGGGCGAGCTCCTCCTCATCCCACTCGGCTACGTGCTCGGAAGCCTGCCCTGGGGCTACTGGCTCCCCCGCCTGCTCGTCGGCGTGGACATCCGCACGGTGGGGAGCGGGAACCCGGGGGCGACGAACGTGTGGCGTGCGCTCGGCTTCAAGCTCGGGCTCGCGGTCGCGGTCCTCGACATTGCGAAGGGCGCCGCCGCGGCGCTCCTCGCGCGCTGGCTGGGCGACGACCTCCTCGCCGTGCTGGCCGGCGTGGCGGCGCTCTTCGGGCACTGGCGCCCTCTCTTTCTCGGTTTCGCGCGCGGGGGAAAGACGGTGGCGACGACAGGCGGGGTAGCGCTCGCGCTCGCCCTCTTCCCGGCGCTCGCCGCCGCCGGCACCTGGATCGTCGTTTTCCTCGCCACGCGCTACGCCTCCGTCGCCTCCATCGCGGGCGCACTCGCCCTGCCGGCGTTCGCGCTCCTCTTCGGCTCCTCGTGGCCGGTCCTCGCGTTCACCGGGGTCGCCGCCGTCGCCATCGTCGTCCTCCACCGGGCGAACATCGGGCGGCTCCTCGCCGGGGAGGAGCACCGGATCGACCTTCGCCGCAGGCGCCCGTCGCTCGGCGCCCGCGGGACGCCGCTCCAGTCCAAGCGCGTCTGACCCTGGCTCGGAGCTAGACGGCGCGGAGCCAGTCGCGGAGCTCGGTGTGGCCCGGGGAGTGCTCCCCGCCCGCGAGCTCGTCGCGGAGCTCGCCCGCCGTGCCGAAGCGCTCGGCGAGGACGTCGTGGTTGTGGATCGTCTCGAAGTTGACCTGCCGTGCGAGCAGGAAGTCGCCGTCGGCGAGCCCCTCGTAGCGCTCGAGGACGCCCCGGATCATCAGCCGGACGGAGTCCTCGACGAAACGCGGGGCCAGGTGAGCATGCTCCACGACGAAGAGCTCGTCCGGCCGCTTGAGGAGCTCGTAGATCGGAGAGCTCATGGAGCGCTCGACGAGGTCGACGAGGTCCTCCGCGTCGAGGCGCAGCTCGGTGCCGAGGAGCAGCGTCCCCCGTCCGCGCTGGTTGTGCGTGGCGAGCGGGACGAGCTCGAGGATGCGGTCGACGTCGGCCGACTCGAAGCCCGCGTCCCCGAGGCGCTCGGCGGCCTGCTCGCGGACGAGGCCCTGCGCGCACGGGCACGCGTTGATCCCGGTCGCCTCGACGCCGACGAGGCGCCGCGAGCGTGTCGGCGAGGCGGCGGCGATCCCGACGAGCGTCACGAGCTCCTGGGTCCGGAGCGCGCTCACGGGCGTCGTCCGCTCGATCGGATAACGGGCGGCGATCTTCACCTCGGCCCGGAGCGCCCGCTGGCGCTCCACGATGTGACGGGCGATGTGCTCCGCCAGCCGCTCGACGAGGAGCCTGCCGCCGATGACGAGCTCGTCGATCGCCTCCTCGAACAGCTCCGGGAAGCGCGACATGTGCACGCCCTTCTGCGCCGGATCGAGGTCGACGAAGCAGTCGATCTCCGCCGAGACGAGCGCGTCCTGACCGCCGTGCTGCATCCGGACCGCCTTCTGCACCCCGGTGACCCCCGCCCGGGAGAGCCCGATGCGGACGTCCGGCGGCGACGCCTGGAGGTCTGCGGTCCCGGCTAGTCTGCCTTCCACGCGGCGAACGCTACCAGCCCCGAAATGACCCCCGAGAACCGCTTCCCGGCACTCGTTTCCATCGCCTGCCACGATCTCAGGGGCCCGCTCGCGACCGTGTACGGCTTCTCGCGGACGCTCGGCCGGCTGGGGCTCGAGAGCCCGGCCGGCCGCTACGTGGAGATGATCGACGCCGCCGCGGCGCAGCTGGACGAGCTCCTCGACCAGCTCTCGCTCGTGACGCGCATCCAGTCGGGGCGCTACGAGCCGTCGCTCGAGACCGCCGACACCCTCGAGCTCGCGCGCGGGGCGGCCACCGACCTCGGGGAGGACCGCCTGCTCGTCTCGGGCGAGGGCGCCGCCGTCCGCGTCGACATCCCGGCTACGCGCCGGGCGCTCGCTCAGCTCGCCCGCTGCGCCGCCCGCCACGGCGGCCACGAGTCTGTGAGCTTCGCCGTCCGGGGCGCCGAGCTCGAGCTGACGCCCCTGTCCCGGCCGGCAGCCCAGGTGATCCTCGCCGAGGACCTCCGGGAGTTCGGCCCGCCCGCCGCCGCGATCCTCGTCGACGCGCTCGGCGGCGCGCTCCAGGTGGACGGCGAGCGCCTCGTCGTCAGGCTGCCGCCGGCCTAGGCGTCAGCGCTGGATGAACGGATCGACGTAGACGTCGTCGATCTGCCACTTGGCGCCGAGGCCCACCGGGCGGAAGCGGAACGCCACCGCGAGCTCTCCCTCGGTGCCGAGCACGGGCGCGAGCAGGTCGAGGAGCACGACCGCCGGCAGCGAGGGGTGCCACTTGGACCCGCCGGTGTGGACGCCGACGGGCAGCGCCCGCTCCCTGCCCGTGAGCGGATCCCGGAAGAGCACCTCGACCGAGAGGGTGGAGAGGAGCACGGTACCGCGGTTCTTCGCGAAGTAGCGGACCGTCGGGTGGAGGATCCCAACGCACATCGCCGGGGTGGTCGCCGTGCTCCCGGAGGGGAGGTACAGCGAGCGCGACCCGGGTCCGCTCGCGTAGAACGGCTCGTTGCCGCTCACGACGGCCGCGCCGTTCGTGAGCCGCCAGCCCGAGGTGCCCTGCTCGAAGTTGCCGCGCGGCGCGAGCACGTAGCGGAACGGGTCGAGCCAGCGGAGGAAAGGCTGGGAGTACTTCCGCCCGTCGCAGCTCGCGACCGAGTCGAACGTCCCCGCGTCGGCCGTCGCCGGTCCGACGAGTACGGTCATCGAGACGCCGACGATCGCTACCGCACGCTTGAGGCTCCGCATTGCCGCAACTCCTCCCTGGCCGCTTACGGACTCACTTTCCTCGGAATCGAGGAGGCCGCCATCCCTCCCCCGGGGGACTCGGCGCCGCCTGACCCCCCGAAGGAGTGATTCAGGGGCCTCGGCGTCGGACTTAGATCCGTCCCATGACTGCGGCAGGCTCCGCGACCGCCGAGCTCGACCCGGAAGCCGACGTCCTCGTCGAGGAGGGGCGGGCCCGCCTCGCGCGGCAGCTGGGCGGGCGCGACACCGCGACGAGCGTCGCCGGCGCGGTCGCGTTCTTCGCCGTCGCGGTGCCGCTCGCGGCGCTCGCGACGACCGAGCGCTCGCCCTCCGCGCTCGTGATCGCGCTCGTCCTCGGCGCGTACGCGCTCGCGTCGAGGGTCGAGTTCGAGGTCGGCAACGGGTCCGCCGTGCCGACGCAGCTGGTGTTCGTCCCGATGCTGTTCCTGCTGCCCGCCGCGCTCGTCCCGCTCTGCGTCGCCGGCGGCCTCGTCCTCGGACGCGCGGGAGACTACGCGTCCGGCCGCGCGCACTTCGGACGCGCGCTCGTGCACGTCCTCAGCTCCTGGCACGCCGTCGGGCCGGCGCTCGTCTTCCTCTGGGCGGGCGAGCCCGCTCCCGACTGGCGGAGCTGGCCGGTCTTCGTCCTCGCCTTCGCCGCGCAGGTTGCGTTCGACTCGGCCGCCTGCGGCGCGCGTGCGCGTCTCGTCTTCGCGATGCCCTTGCGCGAGCAGCTCCGCCTCGCCGCGCCGGCTTACCTGGTCGACGCGGCGCTCGCCCCGGTCGGGCTGCTGCTCGCGATGGCGGCGTACGAACGGCCGTACTCGCTCGCGCTCGTCATGCCGCTCGTCGGCCTGATGGCCTTCTTCGCGCGCGAGCGGCGGCGGCGCATCGACTACGCCCTCGAGCTCAGCCACGCGTACAGGGGGACGGCCTTTCTCCTGGGGGACGTGATCGAGGCCGACGACGCCTACACGGGCAGCCACAGCCGCGACGTCGTCGAGCTCGTCCTCGCCGTCGGCGAGCGACTCGGCCTCGACGCCCGTGAGCGCCGGCACGCCGAGCTCACGGCCCTGCTCCACGACGTCGGCAAGATCCGGATCCCGGCGGAGATCATCAACAAGCCGGGCTCGCTCACCGACGAGGAGTTCGCGCTCGTGAAGACGCACACGCTCGAGGGGGAGCGAATGCTGGAGCAGGTGGGCGGCGTCCTCGGCGACGTCGGCCGCCTCGTGCGGTCGTGCCACGAACGCTGGGACGGCGCCGGCTATCCGGACGGGCTCGCGGCCGACGACATCCCCCTCGTCGCGCGCGTGGTCTGCGCCTGCGACGCGTACAACGCCATGACGACCGACCGGCCCTACCGGAACGCGCGCCCCGAGCACGAGGCGCTCGCGGAGATGGAGCGCTGCTCGGGCACCCAGTTCGACCCGCGCGTCGTCGAGGCGCTCGCCGCGGTCGTGCGCGGCTCCTGACCCGGTCTCAGCGGAGCAGCCGCGAGAGGCGGCGATCCTTGAGCACGCGCCCGTCCGTCTGGCATCCGGGGCAGTAGTAGATCGTGTGCTCCTCGAAGTCGACGCGGGCGATCGGCGTCCCGCAGACCGGGCAGGGCTCCCCGAGGCGGTTGTGGATCCGGTACGCCTTCTTGTCACCGCCGCCTCGCAGACGGAGCTCGAGGCCCTCGGCGAGCGTCTCGCGGATCGTGGCGGCGAGGCGCTCGACCTCCTCGTCGTCGAGCTCGGTGGAGAGGGCGTACGGGGAGAGGCGGGCGCGGTGCAGGATCTCGTTCGACCACGCGCGCCCGACGCCGGCGAGCAGGCGCTGGTCACGGAGGAACGGGTGGAGGCGTCGGGCGTCGGTCCTCAGGATGCCCCCGAGGCCGTCCGCGTCGATCTCGCTCGCCTCGGGGCCGAGGTGCGCGAGCTCGGCCTCGATCGCCTCCGGCCGGTAGACGCCGACGCGCGCGCGCTTCTTCGCGCCGGCCTCGGTCAGCACGAGCCGCCCTCCGCCGACGAAGACGAGCCGGAAGGCGGGCGCCTTCGGCTCCTTCTCGCCGGCCGCCAGGTACCGGATCCGACCGGCGCTCATGAGGTGGACGTGCAGGACGAGCCCGTCGTCGTCGGTGGGGAAGAGGAGGTGCTTGCCGCGCCGGCGAGCGCCGGCGAGCCGCCGTCCCTCCAGCGCCGCGAGCGGCGGGTCGTAGGTCTTCAGCGTGGCGACGTGCGCCGGCCCGGCCCGCTCGACCGGGAAGGCGGCGACCGGATCGTCGAGGGCGCGGCGGTACGCCTCGATCTCGGGAAACTCGGGAATAGTTCCTCCTCGTGGACACGATCAGCGTAGCCGTGGAGCGAGGCGGGCTCGTCGAGTCGGAGCACCGCGTGCACGCCGTCGCGGTCCGCGACGACGAGGTCGTCGACGCGTGGGGCGACCCCGGCCTCGTGACGTTCATGCGCTCGGCCGCGAAGCCGTTCCAGGCGCTGTCGCTCGTCCGCGCCTACGGGGACCTCGCCGAGGAAGAGCTCGCCGTCGCGTGCGCCTCCCACGGCGCCGCCCCGGAGCAGCTCGCGGCGGTCGAGGCGCTCCTCGTGCGCTCGGGATCGAGCGAGGACGACCTCGAGTGCGGTCCCGAGGGCGGACGCCGCCTGCGCCACAACTGCTCCGGCAAGCACGCCGGCATGCTCTGCGCGTGCGTCGCGCGCGGGTGGGAGCGCCGGGGCTATCGCCTGCCGGACCACCCGCTGCAGCGCGAGCTTCTCGCGCTGGTGGAGGACGCGACCGGATCCCGGGTCGAGCGGACGGCGACCGACGGCTGCGGCGTCGTGACGTTCGCGCTCCCGCTCGCGGCGATGGCCAGCGGGTTCGCGCGGCTCGTGCGCGGCGAGCTCGAGGGCGGCGCGGAGGTCGTCGCCGCCATGACTCGACATCCCGAGCTCGTCGAGGGGCCCGGCCGCACGGCGACGGAGGTGATGAAGGCGGTTCCCGGCTCGGTCGCCAAGGGGGGCGCCGAGGGGGTCCTCTGCGTCGGCCTCCCCGACGGCACGGGCCTCGCCCTCAAGGTCGCCGACGGCGCCTCGCGCGCGACGGCGCCGGCCGCCGGCCGGATCCTCGGCGTCCGCGAGCTGGCCGAGCGCCCGCTCCTCGACAGCCGCGGGGAAGACGTCGGGAGAATCCGCCCTTCCGCTTTTCCGGCCGCGTTGTAGAATCCCGCCCGGATGTGCCTGTGAGCCGGGGGAGCGGAATCTCGCCGGCTCTTTTCGTTCCACCCGCAAACGGCGTTGCACCGGTAACGAGAAAGGCGAGGTCTATGCTCACGGTCGACATCTCCCTGCCCGACATCGAGGAACTCCAGAAACTCGTCGCGGACGGGCAGGAGAAGGGGTTCCTCACGTACGACGACATCGTCGCGGGCCTCGAGGAGGTCGACCTGACGAAGGAGCAGGTCGAGGACTTCTACACGTACCTGGTCGACCACGGGATCGAGCTCGTCGAGGGCGTCGAGCACAAGGCGCCGCCGCACGAGCAGCCCGCGCTCGCGGACGAGGAGAAGGGTCCGAAGCTCGACCTCACCGTCGAGCCGTCGCTCGACTCGCTCCGGCTCTACCTGCGCGAGATCGGCAAGGTGCCGCTCCTGACGGCCGACCAGGAGGTCACGCTCGCGAAGCGGATCGAGCGGGGCGACATGGCCGCGAAGACGCAGATGATCGAGGCCAACCTGCGGCTCGTCGTCTCGATCGCCAAGGCCTACCTCGGCCGCGGGCTCTCCTTCCTCGACCTGATCCAGGAGGGCTCGCTCGGCCTCATCCGCGCGGTCGAGAAGTTCGACTACCGGAAGGGCTACAAGTTCTCGACGTACGCCACGTGGTGGATCCGCCAGGCGGTCACGCGGGCGATCGCCGACAAGGCGCGCACCATCCGCATCCCGGTGCACATGGTCGAGAAGCTGAACAAGGTCGTCCACATCGAGCGGCAGCTCGTGCAGCGGCTCGGCCGCGAGCCGCGACCCGACGAGATCGCCCTCGAGCTCGAGATGACGACCGAGGAGGTCCGCGAGATCCTCCGCATGGCGCAGCTCCCCGTCTCGCTCGAGAAGCCGATCGGGGAGGAAGAGGAGTCGGAGCTCGGCGACTTCGTCCAGGACGACCAGGCGGAATCCCCCTTCGACTCCGCGTCGCTCAACCTGCGCCGCGAGGACATCGACCGCGCGCTCGAGTCGCTCCCCGAGCGCGAGCGCAAGGTGATCGAGCTCCGGTTCGGGCTCAAGGGCGAGCAGCCGCGCACGCTCGAGGAGGTGGGGCAGGCCTTCGGTGTCACGCGCGAGCGCATCCGCCAGATCGAGAACAACACGCTCAAGAAGCTCGAGTCGCTGCCCGAGGCCCAGGGCCTCAAGGACTGCGTCACCTAGGCGTCGAACCGCCGGGCGGGCCGCGCGTCCGGGACTGCGGGCGCTACGTCTCGCGGGGCTCGACGAGGTCCTGCTCGTCCGCCCGCTCGTAGGCTACGAAGAGGCGGCAGTGGGGGCACTTGAAGCCCTGGTGGCGCTCCGAGCTGCCGCTCATGAGCTCGCTCTCGAAGGCCTTGCCGCAGTGCGGGCAGACCACCTCGAAGCTGTCGCCGTTGGCGGAGGAGCGCTGCGTCACCCGAGCAAGGTTAGCCTGTCTCCGTGACTCCGCAGCGGCGGATCGCGCTCGTCTCCGTCGTCGCCGCGCTCGT
>DATAAQ010000161.1:0-21783 GCA_036260055.1 Gaiellaceae bacterium
ATCGGCTCGGAGCTCCTCGCGTGGACGGAGCGCCGCGCAGGCGAGGGCCTGGGGCCTCACGAGACGCTCCTCCTGGGCCAGGTGGTGAGCGGCGACCACGGGGGGGCGCGCGCGCTCCTCGAGCGCGCCGGCTACACCCCCGTGCGGGCGTACTGGCGCATGGAGATGGCCCTCGACGGCCCGCCTCCGCCGCCTGCATGGCCGGAGGGCGTCCGCGTGCGGAGCTTCGACCGCGAGCGCGACTCCCGCGCGGTGCACGCGCTCGTCCAGGATGCGTTCGCCGACAACGAGCGTCACGAGGCGGAATCCTTCGAGGAGTGGCAAGCCTTCATGATCGACCGTGAGGCGTTCGAGCCGGGGCTGTGGTTCCTCGCCGAGGCCGACGGCGAGATCGCCGGCGTCGTCCTCTGCCCGGACTACGAGAGCGAGGGCTGGGTGCGGCAGCTCGCGGTCGCGCGTCGCTGGCGGCGGCGGGGCCTCGGAACGGCGCTGCTGCGCCAGGCGATGCGCGAGTTCCACCGACGCGGCCGCAAGGAGATCGGGCTCGTGGTCGACTCGTGGAACCGGACGGGCGCGAAGGAGCTGTACGAGCGGGTCGGCATGCACGTCGCCCGCGAGCACACGCGCCTCGAGAAGGAGATCCGGGCGCCCGCCGCCGCTCCCGCAGGCCCGAGCGCCGGCTAGCCGTCCCAGGGAGGGAGCTCGAGCGCCCGCTCGTAGGCGGCTCGATCGTGCACCGGCTCCCCGTGCGAGACGATCACGTGCTCGAACGGGAGCTCGAGGAGCGCTCGCAGGGCCGGAAGCGTCCGCTCCTCGTGCCAGGGGGTCGACCAGACGCGCAGCTCGCCGTCGGGCGCCGTAAGCGCGTCGGCGAAGACGAGCGCGCGCTGCTCGGGCAACCAGAGCGGCGTCTCGTTCCGGCCGCGGCCGTCGTGGAGCGCGAGGAGGCCGCCCGGAAGCTCCCTTCCCGGCTCTATGCCGTCGAGTTCGGTCTCCGGCACGTCGTCACGCCAGAAGAGGCTGGGACCGAACGCGCGCGCCCCGTAGCGGCGGACGAAGACGTCGACGTCGCGAACGTGGTCGGGCTTGAGGACGACGACGATCGTCGGCGGACGGGCCTCGAGCCGGTCCCAGACGTCGCGGGCGGCATCCGCGGGCGCGAGGGGGTCGAGGACCGCGACCTCGCCCCGCGACTCGACGCAGGTCGACGTCACGACGCGGTTCCAGGCGAGGCCCGGCGCCCAGTCGGGGTGCGCCGCGCGCCAGATCCAGAGCCCGGGGGCGACGTCGCGGACCTCCGCCTCCACGCGGGCACCGTACCCGAGCGGCCCGGCCGGCCGGACGCCGACATGAGCGAGAGCTGCCTCACGCGCGTGTGCGAACCGTCGCAAATAGACGAAGACTCGTGCGCCTTCCCTGCTTAGCGTTGTCTTTGGCAACGCCCGCGACCGTTACGGCCGGAAGGAGGTGGACGATGAATGAGACGACTTCTCGCGCCGGTGCTCGTCGCCGGCGCGCTCGTCGTTCCCTCCCAGGCCGCCGCCGCGGGTGAGGGGCGGCTCCAGGTGCGAGTCACGGGCGCGGCGGCCGGGGTGATGGCCGGCTGTCGCGGCGTCGACGTCGCCAGGATCGGGCGGAGCGCGCTCGGCTTCGTGGTCTACAAGTTCCACGTCGTCAAGCGCTGGTGCTGGGCCTTCCCGCGCGTGACGTCCGTGACGACGTACGCCTACGCCTCGGACATCGACCCGAACTGGGACTACAAGGGCGTGATCGCGGCGAACGGCTACTTCTACCGCTGGTGCTGCGGCGACGGGAGGAGCGGCCACTACAGCTTCCGCCAGGGCAAGTTCGAGAACTGCGTCTTCACGCTCGGCTGCATCAGGCGGGAGTACCCGTGGGTGAAGATCTGGGTCCGCGCGGACGGCGGTTACAGCTACGCGACCGGCACATGACGCTCGGTAAGGTCCTGAAGCGGATCGTCCTCGGAGTCGTCGTCGTCCTGCTCCTCCTCTCCGCCGTGAGCGTCGTCGTGCGGGCGGTGACCGACGCTCCGGACGAGCAGGTCCGGACGGTCACGAGCTGAGGCCGGAGCCGTGCCCGCAGGCTCCGGCCCTCGCCTACGCGTGCGCCGGATACGAGCCGAAGACCGCGAGGTGCCGCGTCAGGCCGACGACCTCGGCGAGTGCCTCGCGCACGAGCGGGTCGAGGGGATGGCCGGCGAGCACCGCGTCGAAGCGGTAGCGCCACGGCGTCTCGGGGATCGGGCGCGACACGAGCTGCACGAGGTCGAGCCCGTGCCGCCCGAACGGCTCGATCGCGCGGTGGAGCGCGCCGGGCTCGTGCTCCGTGACGAAGGAGAACGCCGTGCGCCAGGCCTCCGCCTCCCGGTCGAGGCGTGTGAAGGGCGCGACGGCGACGAAGCGCGTGTAGGCCTCGGCGTGGTCGCCGACGTCGCCGGCGATGACGGTGAGCCCGTACGCCGCCGCGGCGCGCTCGCTCGCGATCGCCGCCTCCGAGGGGTCCCCGCGCTCCGCCACATCGTGCGCGGCGTCCGCGGTCGTCGCCGCCGCGATCGCGGTCGCCCACGGCATGCCCGCGAGGAGGCGGCGGCACTGGTCGAGCGCGGCCGGGTGGGACCGCACCGTGGCGATGCGCTCGAGCGGGACGGGCTCGACCCCGACGAGGCAGTGGCGGACGGCTAGGATCGTCTCGCCGGTGATCGAGAGAGACGAGCCGTAGAGGAGGTCGTGGGTCTCGTTGACCGGGCCGGTCAGCGAGCTCTCGATCGGCAGGACGCCGAAGTCCACGGCGCCGTCGGCCGCGGCCTCGGCGACGGCGGTGAAGCTCGGCAGCGGCGCGAGCTCGGCTCCGCCGGGGAAGAGACGATCGCACGCGGCGGCGGAGTGCGCGCCGTCCCGGCCGGGATACGCCACGGTTGCCATGGCCAGACCGTAGCGCAGTCGTCAGCGAAGTTCAGCAGGCAGCCTGAAGAAGACGTCCTCACGGGCGATCTCGACGTCCTCGCGCTCGGTGAAGCCGAGGTCGGCGAGGCGCGCGACCACGCGCTCGACGAGAACGTCCGGAGACGACGCGCCGGCGGTCAATCCGACCGTCTCGTGCCCGACGAGCCAGGCGGGGTCGAGGTCGGTCTCGTCGTCGATCAGGTGCGCCTCGACGCCGCGGCTGCGGGCCACCTCGACGAGCCGGTTCGCGTTCGAGCTCGTCCGCGAGCCGACGACGAGCACCAGGGTCGCCTCCTCACACACCCGCTTGACGGCGTCCTGACGGTTCTGCGTCGCGTAGCAGATGTCGGCCGAGGGAGGTCCGACGAGGTCGGGCGCGCGGTCCCGCAGGGCGGCGACGACGTCGGCGGTGTCGTCGAGCGAGAGGGTCGTCTGCGTCAGGTACGCGAGCCGACGGCCGTCCTCGAGCTCGAGCGCGCGGGCGTCCTCCGGGGTCTCGACGAGGACGATCGACTCCGGAGCCTCGCCCATCGTCCCCTCCACCTCGACGTGGCCCGCGTGGCCCACGAGGGCGATCTTGTGCCCGCGCGCCGCGTACCGGCGCGCCTCCGCGTGGACCTTGGAGACGAGGGGACAGACGGCGTCGACGACCTGGAGCCCGCGCTCCGCGCACTTCTCGTAGACGCGGGGGGCGACCCCGTGTGCCGAGAGAACGACCAGCGCGCCCTCGGGAACGTCCTCCTCCGAGTCGACGAAGACCGCCCCGCGCGCCTCCAGGTCGCGCACGACGTGCACGTTGTGGACGATCTCGTGCCGCACGTACACCGGTGGGCCGTGCCGCTCGAGGAGCTTCTCGACGATGTCGATGGCGCGAACGACCCCCGCGCAGAAGCTGCGGGGGCTCGCGACGAGAACGCGCCTAGGCACGGACGGCCTCCGGCCCGAGCGCTGCGGCCGCGTGGCGGAGCGAGCCGAGAGCCCGCCTGGCCGCGAGCGCCGCCCGGACGGCCTTCCGAGGCTCGCGGAGGAACGAGCGAGCGACGGCGGCCCAGTCCGTGCGGCCGTCGAACTTCGCCGCGCGGGCCAGGGACCCGACCGGAAGGGCGGGCGTGTCGGAGATGGCACGGACGGCGCCGACGAGCCGGCCCGAGCCCGCGAGCGCGCCGGTCTCCAGGTCGACCGCGACGGCTCCCGTGCGCTCGGCGAGCCGGCGGCGCTCGTGCGGGTCGTCCACGACCGTCTCCGCGGCGCAGAGCGTCGCGACGAGTGCCCCGGGCACGGAGAGGGGCTCGCCCTCCCAGAGGCTGGCGCCGCCCGCGTCGACGACCTTCCGCGCGGTGAGCAGCGTACCCGGCTCGAAGCCGGAAACGAGCGCGCCGGCGAGACCGAAGGACACGAGCTCGCCCTCCGGAAGCGGCAGGCGTGCCCCGAGGCCGACGCGCACGGCCGGGGCTCCTGCTCCCCGGGCGGCGCGTTCCTCGACCTCCAGCGCGCAGGCGAGCGTCAGCGGAGAGTCCATGCGAGGCTCCGAACGGTCTCCTTCACGCTTCCCGTCGTCGCGATCGTCGCCGACGGCTCGAAGCCCGAATGGATTCCGCAGTGCTCGCAGCGGTGGTCGTTCCCCGGACCGTACCGCTCCCATTCGATCCCGTTCAGGAGCGCCTCGTACGTGGGGAAGATGCCGTCGGTGAGCAGGTAGCAGGGGCCCTTCCAGCCGTACGGGTTCCGCGTCACGGAGCCCCAGGGGGCGCACGGGAGACGGCGGTCGCCCGTGAGGAAGTCCTGGTACACCGGGCTCGCGAGCCACTTGTAGCCGTGCCGGCGCACACCCTCGCGGATGCGCCGGAACTTGTCCTCGTGTTCGGCCCGCGTCATCGTCAGGTTCGGATCGATCTGGGAATACTGGTAGCCGGGAGCGACGAGCATGCCGTCGATCCCGACCTCGTTCGTCAGGTAGCCCATCATGGCGAGGACGTCGTCGACGTCCGTCTCCTTGAAGATCGTCGTGTTCGTCGTCACGCGGAAGCCGCTGGCCCGCGCGGCCTTGATCGCGTCGACGGCGATCTCCCAGAGGCCGGGATAGTCGCAGATGTAGTCGTGGATCTCCTCCATGCCGTCCAGGTGGACGACGAACGTGAGCCGCTGGTTCGGCTCGAACTTCGGAAGCATGTCGACGAGCCGGAGCGCGTTCGTGCAGAGCTGGACGTTCCGCTTCATCTCGAGGAAGCCGGCCACGACCTCTTCGATGCCCTTGTAGATGAGAGGCTCGCCGCCGCAGACGGAGATCACCGGCGCCGGGCACTCGACCGCTGCGTGCAGGCACTCGTCCACGGTCAGCCGGGCCTTGTTCGACTCGTACTCCCGGATCTTGCCGCAGCCGATGCACGCGATGTTGCAGCCCAGGGTCGGCTCGAGCATGATCACGAGCGGATAGCGGTCGTTGCGCTTCTGCGACGCGACGTAGCGCCCGATCTGGACGGTGCTGCGAAGCGGAAACTTCATGCTCCTCCCTTCCCGTTCGTGCTGAGCGCCTCGGCGACCGCCCGCGCGAGCGCCGGCTCGACGGGCCCGGGTGCGTAGCCGAGTCTACTGCGAGCCTTGTCCCACGAGAAATACATGGGCAACCGAGCCAGTCTCACCTCCTCGGCGTTGACGATGCCTGCCTTGCTTGCAGCCAGGGCAACAGGATATGGAACTGGCAGGCGGGGCCGCGTTCGCCCGGCCAGGTCGGCGATCACGGCGAAGAGGTCGGCGAGCGGGAGGTCGACTCCGCCGAGGAGGTAGCGCTCGCCCGGCTCGCCGCGCTCGAGCGCGAGCGCGTGCCCGCGGGCGACATCGCGCACGTCGACGACGTTCAGCCCCGTCGTCCGAACGTAGCCGCGGATGCGGCCGCGCGCCACTCCCGCGACCATGCGGCCGGTCGGCGTCGGCTTGCGGTCCCCCTCGCCGACCGGCGCGGTGGGGTTGACGACGACGGCGCCGGCGCCGAGCGCTAGGCGCTCGGCCTCGAGCTTCGTCCGCTTGTACGGGACGGTGAGCTCCCAGGCGGGCGGCTCGTCGTCCTCCGTGGCCGGGCGCCCGGGAACGGGCCCGCACGTGCCGGCCGTGCTCGTGTGCACGAAGCGGCGGACGCCCACGCGCGAGGCCGCGTCGAGGAGGTTTCGGGTCCCCTCCACGTTGACGCGCTCGACGAGCTCGGGGCGGGCGTCGTAGCTGTAGAGCGCGGCCACGTGGACGACGGCCTCGCAGCCCGCGACCGCACGCGCGAGCCCCGCCGGGTCGAGGAGGTCGACGCGCTCGTCGCGAACGTCGGCGCCGCCCTCGCGGAGCTCGCGCGCGACGTGACGCCCGACGAAGCCGGACGCCCCCGAGACGTAGATCTTCACGCCGAGAGGGCCCTGCGAAGGCGCCCGAGCGCCATGACGGGCCAGACGGTGCGGTAGAGGTGGTAGTTGATGAGGAAGTCGCGCGGGAAGCCGGTTCCCGTGAAGTAGTCCTCGTCCCAGTCCCCGTCGGGGCGCTGGCGGGCGCACAGCCACTCCGCGGCGCGGGTCGCGCACCCGGAGCGCGCCTCTCCGGCGGCGACGAGTCCGAGCAGCGCCCACGCCGTCTGGGACGGGGTCGACTCGCCGCGCCCCCGCCACGCGAGCGCATCGTCGCCGAGGTCGTAGGAGCGGCAATCCTCGCCGAAGCCGCCGTCCGCGTTCTGGCACCGCTCGAGCCACGCGACGGCGCGGCGCACGGCCGGATGGTCGCGGGGCACGTCCGCCGCCTCGAGCGCCGGGAGCACCGACCCGACTCCGTAGACGTAGTTGACGCCCCAGCGTCCGAACCAGGAGCCGTCCGCCTCCTGCTCACGCAGGAGGTAGTCGACGCCCCGGCGCACCTCCGCCTCGTAGCCGGGCTCGCGCGCGAGCAGCTCGACGACATGCGCAGTGACGTCCGGTGACGGGGGATCCGTCACCGCACCGAAGTCGCAGAACGGGATGCGGTAGAGCCAGTCGGCGTCGTTGTCCACGTCGAAGGCGCCCCAGCCGCCGTTCGAGCACTGCATCGCCGCCAGCCAGCGACAGGCGCGGACGACCGCCGGCCGGCCGAGCCCGAGGCCGTTCAGGGCGATGGCGACGATGGCGGCATCGTCGATGTCCGGATAGAGATCGTTGTCGTACTCGAACGCCCAGCCGCCGGGCTCCACGCCCGGGCGGCGGAGCGCCCAGTCCCCCCGCTCGCGGACCTCCTCGCGGACGACCCACTCGCCTGCCCGCCGTGCGGCCGGGTCGTCGGGCGGCACGTCGGCGGCGGCGAGCGCCATCAGCGCGAGGCCCGTGTCCCAGACCGGCGACTGACACGCCTCCGGGCGTAACCGGTCGCCGTCCTCGACGAGGAAGCGGCTCCAGCCGGCGAGCCCGCGGCGGAAGTAGGGGGAGTCGAGCCCGTGGCCGCGACAGGCAAGGGCGATGAGCGACCACACCCACGGCGGCTGGATGCCGCCCCACGAGCCGTCCAGCTCCTGGCGGTCGACGATCCAGCGCTCGGCCGTCGCGAGGGCGCGCTCGCGCCCCGGCTGGACGCGCTGCCGGGCGTACCAGGCGAGCAGCCGGTCGCTCGCGAGCCCGACGGTCGTCTTGCGCGGGAGCGCTCCCAGGTTGAGCTCGTGGCACGCGCGCTCCGGCGGCAGCGGGCGGACCGGCCGGTAGTGGAGAACGACCGTCAGCGGCACGACCGTCTGGCGGGCCCAGCACGCGAAGTCGTAGAGGGAGAACGGCATGGACGGGCGCAGGAAGACGAGCTCGGGCGGCAGCTGCTGGATCTCGCCCCACGGCCAGAGCCCGAAGAGCGCGAGCCAGATCCGGGTGAAGACCCGCGCGCCGCCGATGCCGCCGCGCTCCTCGCAGAAGCGGCGCGCGGCCGCCAGCCGCTCGTCGTCGGCGGAGAGCCCGGCGAGCCGGAGAGCCGCGTACGACTCGAGCGTGGCCGCGAGGTCGGGCTCACCGCGCCAGTAGATCGCCCAGAGGCCGTCCGGGCGCTGTCGCGCGAGCAGCTCGTTGGCGCAGCGGCGCGTCGTCTCCTCGTCCCGCAGGCCCAGGAACTCGAGCAGGAAGAGGTGCTGCGCGGTCATCGTCACGTTGGACTCGAGCTCGCCGACCCACCAGCCGCCCGGCTGCTGGATCTCGCGCAGGCGCTCGACGCCGGCCTCGACGGCGCGGTCGACCCGTGTGCCGGTGGTCACACTCGTGCGCGGCTTCCGGCGCACGCTGCGCACCACGCGTGCGGTCTCGGGCGGTACGCTCAAAGCGGGAGGTGGGATGGGCGCATCCCGATAAGAGAGGGGGGGTCGGGGGTCATGCGATCACTCTCTCACGCGCGGCGGCCTGAAGGAAGCGGGCAGCGGCTACGCCGCTTCGCACGGCGCCCTCCATCGTCGCAGGCCAACCGGTCGCCGTCCACGCGCCGGCGCGCGCGACGTTCGGGCGACCCGTCTTCGGGCCGGGCCGGAGCGCTGCCGTGCCGGGCCGGGCCGCAAACGTCGCGGCCGGCTCCCTGCTGACGCGAGACCAGAGGAGCTCCGCGCGCCCCAGCCGGTCTGTCAGCTCCCCCGCGAGGAGCTCGACGAGGCCCCGTCCTCGCACCTGGAGCAGCTCGGGGGCGCCGCTGGAGACGACGGTGAGGTACTGGCCCCTCGAGGGCTCGCGTCCCGTGAGGCGGCCGCGGTCGAAGACCCAGTGCGCCGCGCTCCCGAGGAGAGCGGCGAGATCGTGACGGAGAAGCGGCCGGTCGAAGAGGAAGTGAGCGCTCACGATCGGCGAGTCGTCGAGGCGGGGCGCCTCCTCCCCGAGGAGCCGCGCGCTCTCCGCCGGCGGAACGGCAACGACGAATCCATCCGCCTCGACATGGGCCCCGTCGGCGAGGACGGCTGCGCCGTCCGCCAGCTCCAGCACGCGCGCGCCCGTGCGGACGGCGGCGCCCCGGGCGGCGAGCGCGCGCCCCGCGGCGTCGCCGTGCATGGCGCCGAGGGGCGCGCGCGGGAGCACGAGATCGGCGGCGCCCCGAGCCCCGAGGAGGGCGGTCTGGACGGTGAAGAGAGCGGCCGCGGCGCTCACCTCGTCGCTCCGCAGGTTGAGGGCCGGGCGGATGAAGACGTCCCAGAAGTGCTCGATCGCGACCTCGGACTGGCCCAGGCGCCGGAGGAGCGCGGCGAACGTCTCGCCGTCGTGCTCGCCGGCAGGGAGCCGGGCGAGCCGCCGCGCGATGCGCCCGACGGCGACGCGGTCGCGCAGAGGAAGATGGCGGTAGCGGGCGAGCGCGAGCGCCCCCGGCTCGATGCACGCGACGGCGCCGCCGTCGCCGATCACGGGCAGGGAGAGCGGCCTGCGCCCGACCGACGACCCTTCGCCGATCTCCGCGAGGAACCGCAGGTACGCGCTGAAGCAGCCGAGCGCGATGTGCTGGCCGTTGTCCGGAGGTGGATCCGGGTCGCCCGTCCGCTCGGGCAGCGTCTGCACGGCGCCGCCGAGCGTGGGCCGCGCCTCGAGGACGACCACCTCATCCCCCGAGCCGGCGAGCTCCAGGCCGGCCGCGAGCCCCGCGAGGCCCCCTCCCACGACCGCGACCTTCACAGCGCGGCGACCGCCTTCACCTTGCCCACGGCCGAGAGCTTCGGCCGCTCGCCGAAGACCTCGAAGCCGCGCGCGCGCATCTGCAGGAGGAGCCCCCGGTAGATGCCGGCGAACGCGCGCACGCAGAGGGCGCTCCGCCGGTCGAGGAGCGGGAGAAGCTCGAGCCCCTCTGCGAGGAGCCGCTCGGCCCGCGCCGCCTGGTGCTCCATGAGCTCCCGCCAGGCGGGCCCCGTCCGCCCGGCGGCGATGTCGTCCTCGGAGACGCCGAAACGCCGCAGCTCGTCCTGCGGGAGGTAGACGCGTCCGAGCCGCCAGTCCTCGCCGACGTCGCGCACGATGTTGATCTGCTGCAGCGCGAGCCCGAGCGTCTCCGCGCGAGGAGCAGCCGCGGCCGGATCGCTCGGCCCGTACACGGCCGTGCACGCGAGCCCGACCGCGCCGGCGACGCGACGGCAATACTCGCGGAGCTCGTCCCAGCTCTCGTAGCGCGAGCGCTCGACGTCCATCAGCCCTCCGTCCACCAGGTCGCAGAGCGTGACGATCGGGATCGCGAACCGATCGGTCGCGTCCGCCAGAGCGACGAGAACCGGGTCGTCGTCCGGCGCGGCCGGAAGCGCCTCGGCGGCCGCGCGGCAGGCGAGTAGGCGCCGCCGCCGCTTCTCCGGCGAAAGCGAGGCGTCGTCGGCGACGTCGTCCACGCGGCGCGCGAACGCGTAGAGGGCCGCGACGGCCCGACGCTTCGGGCGCGGGAGGAGCGCGATCCCCCAGGCGAAGTTCCGCGCCTCGCGGCGCGTGATCCGGCCGACCTCCCTGTACGCCTGCGGAACCGTCATCGCCGCCGGACGACCTCGGCCGCGGCCAGCCGTGCGAACGCCCAGCGGCCCGGCGCCGGGCGTCCCGTGAAGACGTCCCACCCTGCCCGCTCGAGCGCCGCAAGCGCCGCGAGCCCTCCACGCGCGTAGAGCGCGACGGACATGCCTGCCCGGCCGCCCAGCCGACCGGCCAGGGGCAGGCCTCGCTCGAGGAGCTCGCGGGCGCGCCCGGCTTCGAACCGCAGGAGCGCCGCCACGGGATCCGTGAGCGGACCCGCCAGGTCGGCGTCGCGGACGCCGAAGCGTGCGAGGTCCTGCTGCGGGAGGTAGACGCGGCCGAGAGCGAGATCGCGCGGCGGGTCCTGGACGAAGTTGACGAGCTGCAGGCCGGTACAGACCGAGTCGCTCAACGCGAGGAGATCCGCCTCGCCGGCGCGCCCGTAGACGCCGAGCACGAGCCGACCCACCGGGTCGGCGGAGTACGTGCAGTACTCGCGCACGTCCTCCCACGTCTCGTAGCGCGTTCTGCGCTGATCGATGCGGTTCGCCTCGATCAGGCGGCGGAACGGCTCGAGCGGCAGCGAGCACACGGCGATCGTCGCGTGCACCCTTCGCATGATCTCCGTGCGCGGCTGTCCCTCGAGCTCGCGCTCGAGCTCGTCGAGGAGCACGAGGCGGTCGCCCGTCGCCTCGTCCCCCAGGTTGTCGACGAGCCTGGCGAAGCCGTAGATCGCCCGCAGATGCGGCCGCGCGCGCCGCGGCGCGAGCAGAGAGGCGACCGGGAAGTTCTCGCCACGTGCACGGGCGTCGATCCGCTCGGCGGCGAGCTCGGGGGCCTCGAGGAGACCCGGCGCGGGCATAGTTCATTCTTCCATGGAGCGCCGCCGCCTCGGCACGGACGGTCCCGAGCTGCCCGTCGTCGGGCTCGGCACCTGGCTCACCTTCGACGTCGGCCAGGCCGACCAGCAGCTGGCCGACGGCGTCGTCGCCGCCGTGCTCGACGCGGGCGGGCGGGTCTTCGACTCCTCGCCGATGTACGGACGTTCGGAGGCGGTGCTCGGGCGGGCGCTCGCCGGTCGCCGCGACGACGCCTTCGTCGCGACGAAGATCTGGACCGGCTCGCCCTCGGAGGCGCGCCAGCAGCTGCGCGCGCAGCTCGACTTCTACGGCGGGCGGGTCGAGCTCGAGCAGGTTCACAACCTGGTCGCCTGGCAACGGCACCTCGACTGGCTCGAGGCCGAGCGCGACGCCGGCCGGATCGCGTGGCTCGGCGCGACGCACTACGCCGCGTCGGCCTTCGGCGAGCTCGCGCGGGTGATGCGCTCGGGGCGTATCCAGTCGGTTCAGATCCCGTACAGCCCGGCCGAGCGGGAGGTCGAGGAGCGCATTCTCCCGCTCGCCGAAGAGCTCGGACTCGGAGTCCTCGTCATGCGGCCATTCGGCGAGGGAGCGCTCTTCCCCGGGCCGGATCCCGGGGACCTCGAGCCGCTCGGCGTGGGAAGCTGGGCGCAGGCGCTTCTCAAGTGGGCGCTCTCCGACCCGCGCGTCACGGCGGTCATCCCGGCGACGACGAGCGTCGAGCATGCGCGGCAGAACGCGTGCGCCGGGTCGCCGCCCTGGTTCGACGCCGAGCAGCGGCGCCTGGTCGCGCATCTCGCCGACGGAGGTCGCTCCCGACGGCGAACCGGCTCGCTCTGAGCGGCGCGGGCCGATCGGGCAGAATCCGGGCGATGGTCGAGCGGTGGAGCGACGAGCAGCTCTCGGCGTTCGAGCGCGACGGCTTCCTCATCGTCGAGGAAGGCTTCGTCGAGCCCGGGACGGTGGAGCTCCTGCGCGAGCGCTTCGAGCGCCTCTTCGCAGGGGACTACGAGACCGGCATCCGGCCGGACGAAGTGAACTGGGTCCGCGGGCGCGACCCGGAGGACCGGACGCGGCAGATCTGCAACGGCTGGAAGGCGGATCCCTGGATCGCCGCACAGGTGTTGTCGGAGCGGACCGGGAGGCTCGCGGCCGAGCTGATGGGCTGGGACGGCGTCCGCATCGACCAGGACAACTGCATCTGGAAGCCGCCGGGGACGAAGTCCCTCGGGATGCACCAGGACGGCAGCTACCTCGACTACCTCCTCCCGCCGGAGATGGTCACCTGCTGGATCGCGCTGGACGACACGTCGGCGGAGGCGGGGACGATCACCTACGCGCGCGGGTCGCACCGCTGGCCGCGCACCGCCGAGAACCGCGGCGAGTTCCACGCGCCGGCCGACTGGCTGGCGCCCGTTCGCCGGTCGCTTCCCGCGGGCGAGGAGCTCGAGCTCGTCCCCATCGTGGTCAAGGCGGGCGGCGCCGCGTTCCACCACCACAACACGTTCCACGGCTCCGGGCCGAACACGGCGAGGGTCGACCGCCGCGCCGTCATCTCCCACCTCGTGCCGGCCGACGCGGAGTTCCATCCCGTCAACGTCGACCCGGTCTACTCGCGCTACCGCCGCGTGGGCGACACGACGATGGACGAGTCCTTCTTCCCGATCGTCTGGACGCGCGACGGCCGCCGCTCAGGCTGGCTCGACGCCGAGCTCCCGCAGGACCTCGGCCGTGTGCTCGCCGAGAGCGGGAACCGCGCCTAGCTCCGGGCGCTCGCCCGCGACGAGGAACGGGCTTCCGACGGTCGGGATCGGCCCCGCCGGGGATGCGACCTCGGCAAGGAGGCGGTTGTGGGCGAGCTGCGGGTGCTCCATGACGCCGCGGAGGTCGTTCACGGCTCCGCAGGGCACGCGGGCGGCCTCGAGGCGCTCGATCCACTCCGACGCGGGCCGCCCCGCGAGCGCCTCTTCGACGAGCGGTTCCAGGATCTCCCGGTGGGCGACTCGGTCCTCGTTGCTCGAGAACCGCGGGTCGTCCGCGAGCGAAGGTCGCGCGAGGACGTCGTCGCAGAAGGCTCGCCAGTGCGCCGGCGAGAGTATCGCGAGGCCGACGAGGCGTCCGTCGCCCGCCGGGTAGGGGCCGTAGGGACAGAAGTGCGGATGGCGCATCCCGGTCCGCGCGGGAAGCTCGCCCCGGTGCCACCACAGATGCGGGAAGTAGCCGAGCCAGTCGACCATGACGTCGAAGAGCGACACCGAGACGCGCGCGCCCTCGCCGGTCCGTTCCCGCCGCGCAAGTGCGGCGAGGGTCGCCACGGCCGCGTAGCTTCCCGCGCCGACGTCGCAGACGGATATGCCGACGCGGGCCGGCGCGTCCGCGCTCCCGGTGACGGAGACGAGCCCCGTCTCGCCCTGCACGACGAGGTCGTAGGCGTTGCGGTGGGCGTACGGCCCGTCCTGCCCGTAGCCGGAGATCTCGACGTAGACGACGTCCGGGCGGAGGCGACGGACCGTCGGCTCGTCCAGGCCGACGCGCTCCGCCCAGCCCGGCGTCGCGTTCTGGACGACGACGTCGCTCCGCTCGACGAGCCGCTCGAGCGCCGGCCGCGCGCTCGCGTCCTTGACGTCGAGGGCGACGCTCCGCTTGCCGCGGTTCATCCAGACGAAGCCGCTCGAGAGGCCGTTCGCGAGCGTGTCCCACGCCCGCGTGACGTCGCCGCCGTCGGGCCGCTCGACCTTGACGACGTCGGCGCCGAGGTCGGCGAGGAGGCGCGTGCAGAGCGGGCCGGCGAGGCCGTTCTCGAGGGCGAGCACGCGGGTGCCCTGCAGCAGCACGCGCGTACCGTAATCGCCGTCGCCTCAGGCGAGCGGGTCCACCTCGACGACGTCCGTCGACCGGAGCGAGTAGCCGTCCGCCTCGTACGCCTTGACGACGGCGTGCGCGAGGCGGCCGAGATGGCGTTCCCGGCCGTCGCCGTGGATCTCGAGCGCTTCCGAGGGAAGGCGGAGGTGGGCGCAGGCGCACGAGCGTCCCGTCCCCGTCGGTCTCGAGCGACACCTCGACGCGGTCGACTCGGGCGGGACCGCCTGGAAACGAACGAATGTCGGGAACAATCCGGGGAGACGCCCGTTGTGACGCGCGTGGAGGCAAGCACCGAGATGCGGCGGCGCTTGACGGGCGAGCGCGTCGCCCGGCTCGCCACGACGGACGCCGCCGGGTGGCCGCACCTGGTGCCCATCTGCTTCGTCCTCGCAGGGGACGTCCTCTACTCGGCCGTGGACGAGAAGCCGAAGCGCTCGCGCGACCTCAAGCGGCTCGCCAACATCCGGGCCGATCCGCGGGTCACGGTGCTCGTCGACCGCTACGAAGAGGACTGGTCTCGCCTCTGGTGGGTGCGACTCCGAGGCGAGGGACGAGTCCTCGAAGACGGGGCCGAGCGCGAGCGCGCGCTCGTCCTGCTCGCCGAGAAGTACGCCCAGTACCGCGCGGATCCGCCGGCCGGGCCGGTCATCGCGGTCACCGTGCGGGAATGGCGAGACTGGTCAGCCGCTCGGACGAACGCGACGAAGAAGGTCTCCGGATGAAGCTCGGAATCGGGTTGCCGAACACCATGGCGCACGAGACGGATCGCCGGCTCATGCTTGAGTGGGCCCGGCTCGCGGACGAGGCGGGCTTCCACGTCCTCGGCACGATCGACAAGCCCGCGTACGACTCGTGGGACCCCCTGGCGACGCTCGCGGGCGTCGCGGGCGTGACCGAGCGGATCCGGCTCGCCACGACCATCCTCCAGCTACCGAACCGGAACGAGGTCCTGGTCGCGAAGCAGGCGGCCGTCGTCGACCGGCTCTCGGACGGGCGGCTCGACCTCGGCGTCGCCCAAGGCGGACGAGAGGACGACTACGAGGTCTTCGGGGTTCCCTTCGCGGGCCGTTCCCCGCGGCTCGAACGGCAGGTCGTCCGCATCCGCGAGATCTGGGCGGCCGCCCGCGGGTCCGACCGCGAGCACGGCGTCACCGGGCCCGCCCCCGTCCAGGAGCGGCTACCGATCTGGGTCGGCGCGATGACGGCGAAGGCGGTCGAGCGCGCGCTCCGCGTCGGCGACGGCTTCATCTTCGGGACCGCGGGCAGCGCGCGGATGGCGGAGCTCACGCCAGACCTCCGCGAGCGCGCCGCGGCGCTGGGGAAGGAGGACTTCACCGTCGCGGGCCTCGCGTACGCCGCGGTCGGAGACGACGCGGAGAAGGCACTGGAGGAAGGCGCCCACCACGCGCTGCGCTACTACGGGACGCTCTGGGCGGAGCCGGGGAACCTCATGCATCACGGGCCCGCCACGAAGATCGCCGAGGAGATCGCCGCGTACGCGGACGCCGGCATCGACGTCCTCGTCGTCTTCCCGCAGATCCCGAGCCTCGAGCAGGTCGAGCAGCTCGCCGAGGCCGTGCTGCCGGCCTATCGGTGAGCGAGCTCCTCTACCTCGCCCGCGACGAGGTCGCGCGGCTCCTTCCGCCGCCGGACGAGCAGTTCGAGCTCGTCGACGCGACGTACCGGGCGCTCGCGGCGGGACGAGTGGAGCTGCCGCCGAAGCCGGGCGTGCACCCCCGCCCGGACGCCTTCCTGCACGCGATGCCCGCCCATCTGCGGGACGACGACGTCGTCGCCCTGAAGTGGGTGGCGGGCTACCCGGCCAACCCCGAGCGCGGCCTCCCTTACATCACGGCTCTCATCGTCGTGAACGACGCCGAGACGGGCCTTCCGCTCGCGGTCATGGACGGGGCCGAGATCACCGCCGCGCGGACGGCGGCGGCGAGCGGCGTCTGCGTCCGGCGGTTCGCGCCTCCCGGCTGGCGCCGGGCCGCGATCCTCGGCTGCGGCGAACAGGGGCGCCGGCACGCGCGGCTCCTCGCCGCGACGAACCCGGACGTCCGCATCCGGGCCTACGACCCCCTTCGGGAGCGCACGGAGGCCATGCCGGGCCCCGTCGAGGCAATGCCGGGGCCGCGGGAGGCCGTGGAAGGCGCGGAGGTCGTCGTGACGGCGGGCCCGATCGTCGCCGAGCCGGAGAGCCCGCTCGCGCCCGGCTGGCTCGGGGAGCGCTGGCTCGCGCTGCCGCTCGACTTCGACCTCTATTTCGCGGCGGCGACGGTCGCCGCGGCCGACCTCTTCCTCGCCGACGACGTCGACCAGTTCGAGTACTACCGCTCGCTCGGGCACTTCCGCGGGTGGCCGCGGCCTGCCGGAGGCGTCGGCGGGGCGCTCGCGGGCGGCGATTCGCCGGCGCGCGTCCTCTGCTGCAATCTCGGCGTCGGCGCGCTCGACGCAGCCTTCGCGGCCCGCGTCCTCGAGCGGGCGCGGGAGGAGGGCGCGGGCACGCCCCTGCGACTCTGACTACGAGGGCTCGGCGGGACGTCGCTCCCGCGAGCGGGCGAAGAGGGCGCCGCCCACGGTCAGCGCCAGGCCGAAGGCGAGGAAGCCGACGTCCCATGCCAGCTCGTCCTCCCCCTCGCGGACGTGGTGGAGGCCCAGGATCAGGTGGTCGACGACGCCCTCGACGACGTTGAACAACCCCCATCCGGCGAGCATCCAGCCGACGAGCGCGGCCCCGCTGCCGGGGACGCCGCGGCGCATCGCCGTCCAGAGGAGCCGGAGGCCGAGCGCCACGAGAATCCAGGTGGCGGCATGGAAGAGGCCGTCGGCGAGCATGTTCGTCTCCAAGTGCTCGAGCGTCGTCGTGGGCCAGCGGTCGGTGCTCGAGAGCATGTTGTGCCATTGGAGGATCTGGTGGAGGACGATGCCGTCCACGAAGCCGCCGAGGCCGAGGCCGAGGACGATGCCCGGCGTCGCCAGCGAGGCGGACCGCTCTCGGAGGGCATGTGTCGCCACCGACTCCGTGTAGCCGCGCGCGCGATCGGCAAACGCGGACGCAAGGGCGTCTACGCGCGGATGCGTTCTCCCTGGGGGTCCCAGAGGGGCTCCGCCGCGATCGCGCCGCCGACGCGCCGGCCGAAGATCTCGACCTCGACCGCGGTTCCCGGCTCCGCCGTCTCCGCCGGGACGTAGGCGTACGCGACGGAGCGCTCGACCGTGTAGCCGTAGCCGCCGCTCGTCACGCGGCCGACCGTCTCCCCGTCGATCCGGACAGGTTCCGACCCGAGCGCGACGGAGCGCGGATCCTCGAGCACGAGACAGGCGAGCTGCCGCTCGGGCGGTCGCTCGCGCGCGGCGACCAGCGCGTCGCGGCCCACGAAGTCGCCCTTGTCGAGCTTGACGGCGAAGCCGAGCCCGGCCTCCCACGGGTTGTCGTCCGGCGTGATGTCGGCTCCCCAGACGCGATAGCCCTTCTCGAGCCGCAGGGAGTCGATCGCCTTGTAGCCCGCTGCGACGAGGCCGTGCCCGCGCCCGGCCGCCCAGATCGTGTCCCACAGGCGGAGGCCGAACTCCATCGGGCAATAGAGCTCCCAGCCCAGCTCCCCGACGTACGTCACCCGCAGCGCGACGCAGGGGACCGGCCCGACGCTCATCTCGCGCGCGTGCATGTACGGAAAGGCGTCGGCGCCGAGAGCGGACGTGGTCGCGGGCTGCAGGATCTCGCGCGCCGCCGGGCCCCAGAGGCCGAGGCAGGCGAACCGCGACGTGACGTCCTCGACGTGCACTCTCCCGTCCTCGGGCAGGTGCGAGCGGATCCAGGCGAGGTCGTGCTGGCCGAAGGCCGTTCCCGTGACGATGCGGAAGCGCTCCTCCGCGAGCCGGGTGACCGTGAAGTCGCATTCGATACCGCCGCGCGGGTTCAGCATCTGCGTGTACGTCACGGCGCCGACGTCCCGCGCGACGCGGTTGTCGCACAGGCGCTCGAGGAACCCGGCGGCACCGGGCCCGAGCACGTCGAGCTTGGCGAACGAGGTCTCGTCGAAGAGCGCGGCCGCCTCGCGGCAGGCGCGGTGCTCGACGCCGACGGCAGGCGACCACAGGCGCCCGGCCCAGCCGCGTGGCCTGAGCGACTCGTCGCCGCGCTCGGCGTTCGGCTCGAACCAGTTCGCCCGCTCCCAGCCGGACTTCTCGCCGAAGACGGCGCCCAGCTCCTGCAGCCGCGGGTACGTCGGCGCAAGGCGCAGCGGACGCCCCGCCTGCCGCTCGTGGCCGGGGTACTTGACGTCGTAGTAGGTGGAGTAGACCTCGACCGTGCGGGCAAGCGTGTACTCGCGGCTCTCGTAGTGCCGCCCGAAGCGCCGGGAGTCCATCTCCCAGACGTCGAGGCTCGGGACGCCCTCGACGATCCACTCGGCCACGAGCCGGCCCATCCCTCCGGCGCCGGCGAGCCCGTGCGCGCAGAAGCCGGCTGCGATCCAGAAGCCCCCCACGGACGACGGACCGAGGATGAACTCGCCGTCGGGCGTGAAGGCCTCCGGCCCGTTGACGAGCTTGACGACCTCCGCCTCCTCGAGCTCGGGAACGCGGACGACCGCGTTCGTCAGGAGCTCCTCGAAGCGCTCCCAGTCCTCGGGCAGGAGCTTGCCGTTGAAGTCGGCCGGGATGCCGTCGAGGCTCCACGGCGCCGGTTGGCGCTCGTAGCCGCCCATGACGAGCCCGCCGGACTCGCCGCGAAAGTAGACGAGCAGGCTGGGGTCGCGCATCGTCGGGACGTCGAGCGGGACCCCGCTCGGCCTGGTGATCAGATACTCGTGCGCCATGGGCACGACGGGGACGTTGACGCCGGCGAGGCGGCCGATCTCGCCCGAGAACATGCCGCCGGCGTTGACGACGACCTCGGTCTCGATCGCTCCCTTCTCTGTCTCCACGCCCACTACGCGCCCGCGCTCCACCCGGACGCCGGTGACCCGCGTTCCCGTTTGGATCTCGGCCCCGCGGCGCCGGGCGCCTTCGGCCAGCGCGAAGGTGAGCTGGCTCGGGTCGATGTAGCCGTCGGTGGGGAGGAACGCGGCGCCGAGCACTCCCTCCGTCGACATCGGCGGGAAGAGCTCCTTGGCCTCCCCGGCGGAGACGAGCTCGAGCGGAAGCCCGAACGTCTTCGCCCACCCCGCCTGGCGCGAGAGCTCCTCCATCCGCTCCTCCGACGAGGCGAGGCGAAGCGAGCCGACCTCGTGCCACCCGGTCTCCAGCCCCACCTCCGACTCGAGCGCCCGGTAGAGCTCGACGCTCGCCATCATCATCTTCGTGAGGCTGAGGGAGCCGCGCAGCTGACCGACGAGCCCGGCCGAGTGGAACGTGGAGCCGCTCGTCAGCTCGGCGCGTTCGCAGAGGACGACGTCGTCCCAGCCGAGACGGGCCAGCCAGTAGAGGACGGAGGCGCCTCCCACGCCTCCGCCGATCACGACCGCGCGGGCCCGCTCACGCACGCCTGCTGCTCCGCGTCACGCGAATGCCCGCAGCGCCTCGCCGAACGCCGGCTCGGCGGCGGTCCGCCCGAGCCGCTCGAAGTGCTCCGACGCATAGGCTTCGAAGTCGAAGTCGAGCTCCGAGATCCCCTGCTGCACGACGCCCCACATCGCCTCGCGGAAGTCGGACATGAACCGCATGAGCGCGAGCGCGGCGCGCTCGCGAGGGCCCGGATCGCCGAGGTACGCGGCGAGGAGCGCCTCGTTCCCGCTCGCGTCGAGCTCGTGGTTGACGGAGAAGTTGGCCAGGTCGAAGAAGACGTCGCCCATCCCGGCGTACTCCCAGTCGACGATGCGGATGCGCCCGTCATCGTCGAGGAAGTTCGCGTTCAGGAGGTCGTTGTGGCACGGGCGCTCGGGCTGCGGGCCGCGGAGCCGTTCGATCGTGTCCGCGCGCTCCTTGGCCTCCGCGTAGGCCTCGGGCACCGTGACGCCGTGCTCGCGCGCCGTCGTCGCGTAGCGCTCGACGACGCGAAAGGAGTCGAAGCGACCGGGGATCGGCGGGCCGCCGTGGACGCGGCGCAGGGTCTCCGCGACGCGGGCGATCGTCTCGGGGCGGCGCATCTCCCCGACGGGGATCGGGCGCCCCTCCAGGAAGCGCGTGACGAGGTAGCCCTCCGGCTCGAGGAACGCGACGACGGGCGGTCCCACGCCCAGCGCGGCCGCGACGGCCGAGGCCTGGTACTCGTCGGTCCGGTCGATGCCGAGAAGGTCCGTGTCCTTGCCGCCGATGCGGAGGACGAAGGCCTCGCCGCCGACCGTCACCTTGAAGTTGTGGTTCGTGATCCCGCCGCCCAGCGCCTCGATCTCGGCCGGCCGGCCCGGCCAGACCCGGCCTGCGATCGCCTGCGGCTGCATCCGGCGATCCTATGACGGGTCCGTGGCTGGCGCACCTCGAGCGATCCTTGGCGGAGGACCCGGACGGCAGCGCGCTTCCGATCGCCCTCGTCGTCCTCGCCTCGGTCGCGGGCGCGCGCGTTCCCGTCGACGAGGACGAGCGCAGGGGCGCCGGTCGGCGCGCTCTCCTCCTTCTCGCAGCGGGCGGCGATCCCGAGCGCGGGCTCGACCTCGACGGGCGCGCGGTCACCGCGCTGGCCGGCGAGCTTCGCTCGGTCGACCGCCAGCTCGCGCTCGAGGACGGCCTCCGCGAGCTGCGAACGCAGGCCGCGGGGTTCCCGCACGTGAGCGAGGCTCTGCGGGCGCTGGCGGACGCGCCGGACGTCGCCTGGCGCGCCTACGCGGCGGCGCTCCTCGCCGACGAGCTCGGCGCCGGCGACTGAGCCGTCTACCGCGAGGTGGGCGAGACGCCGGGCTCGCCGCGCTCGTACTGCTGCTCGATGCGCGCCAGCTCTTCCTCGCTCCCCTGGCGGACGGGGCCCTTGAACCACCTCCGGGCCGACACGATCCACCAGCCGCCGAAGAGGAGGAACGCGCCGCCGAGCGTGATCGGCGCGTAGTTGACGACCTCCCAGTTGAAGCCCTCGTTCCAGGGGATGCCGGTCGGCGTGACCGGCATGAGGAAGATGATGCACATGAGCGCGATCCAGCCGATCGCGATCGGGTCGATCCAGCGGTAGTGGCGGCCCAGCGTCCACGCGCCCGGCTCGAAGCGGTCGCCCTGCCTGTAGCGCAGGACGATGGGGAGGCCGAAGGCGAGGAAGAGCCCGATCACCGAGATGGACGTCCCGACGAGGTAGCCGATGAACGCGTTCGCGAGCGTGGGCAGCATGAGCGCCCAGGCGAGCACGCAGATCGCTCCCACGGCGAAGACCGGCACGCGGCCGGAGAGCGCCACCCTCTTCCAGAGCTGGTGGCCCGGGACGGCGCCGTCGCGCGAGAACGCGAACATCATCCGGGACGCCGAGGTCACCGAGGCGTTCCCGCAGAAGAGCTGGCCAACGCACGCGACGAACAGGAGCGCTTCCGCCCACGCCGCGCTCATCGACGTCTCCCAGATGTACGGGACGGCGAACCCGACGGCGTCGAGCGTCCCCTGCACGTCGGGGACCGCGAAGGTGACGGCGACGAGCAGCATGAAGCCGAAGATGACCGAGACGATCACCGCGGAGACCATCCCCCAGGCGGCGGCGCGGGACGCCTGCCGCGTCTCCTCGCTCATGTGCGCGGAGGCGTCCCAGGCGTT
>DATAAQ010000162.1:0-4932 GCA_036260055.1 Gaiellaceae bacterium
GCTGAGCTTCACGAGGCCGAGGTCGCCCACGAGCCCGCGCTCCCAACGGCCGAGCCCGTGGAGGCAGACCATGCCCGCCGACCAGGGGCCGAGGCCTCGTTCCCGCTCGATGCGGCGGGCGGCCGCGTCGGTGCCGACGCCGCGCAGCCGCTCGACGTCCCACTCGCGCGAGAGCCGGACGAGCGCGGTCGCCTTGCGGGCGACGAGGCCGTTCCGCTGGAGCTCGGCCGGTGCGTAGCCGGCGAAGGTCTTCCGGGTGGGGGGCAGGCAGAGCCCGTCGTGCCGCGGCGAGGCCATCCGTAGGAGCCTCGCCTCGAGCACGCGGGCTGCCCTTGCCTGGATGAGCTGGCCGCAGACCGCCTTCAGGAGGGCGTGCGCGACCGTCGCCGTGCGGAGCGGCCGGAGCCCGCGCAGTCGCCGGAGGGACGGCCCGAGAAGCGGGTCGTCCTCGAAGCGGTGGA
The DNA here is from genome assembly GCA_036260055.1 of Gaiellaceae bacterium. Taxonomy (GTDB): domain Bacteria; phylum Actinomycetota; class Thermoleophilia; order Gaiellales; family Gaiellaceae; genus DASQWP01. Next base: position 462 of record DATAAQ010000162.1, read on the forward strand.
GGAAGGGCGAGTGGTCCTCCTCGGCCGCGAGGACGAAGCGAGCACGGTCGAGCGCCGCGGCGGGTGCCGCGCCGGCGACGTGCACGGCGAGCGAGCCGTCCGCCCGCTGGCGCACGCGGGCCACGGCGGGGCCCCCCTCGTCGAGGGCCATCGTGAGCACCCCGTCCCGGAAGAACCGGGTGGCGTCGCTCTTCATGCGCGCGGAGAGCGCGAGCGAGTAGGGCGGGCGCGGGACGATCGTCGTCTCGAGGACGGCCACGAGGGCGCGAGCCTACCGGCTCCGCCGGCGGGTCTCCCGCCCCGCCGGGCGAGGCGTGTCCTGCCGAAGCCTGCGCCAGGTCCGACGAAGCCATGCCCGGGGTCAGACCCCGTCATGGCCCGCCCGGACACCTCCGCTCCCGCGGATCCGCCTACGCTGCGGCATCGCCCGCCTCGCGCGGGGGCTGCCTCGCCGGACGCCGACGTGTCCGCGGAGGCCACGCCGGGGTCAGACCCCGACATGTCCGCCCGGGACGTCCCACGGTGGGGCGGAGAAGGCCGTCCGAAAGGCGTCAGGAGCGGCGGCCGAACTCGGCGACGACGACCGTGACGTCGTCCCAGGCCCCGTAGTACCCGGCCGGCTCGGCGATATGGACGGCGGCCACGCCGACGTGCCGCCAGCCGCGCGCGAGGAGGTTCGCGCGGTGACCGGGGCTGCCGAGCCAGCGGCGGACCGTCTGCCGCGCGCTGATGTCCGGCGCGCCCCAGGCGAGGTTCTCGCCGGCGCTCCAGGAGCTCCAGCCCGGTCCGGGGTAGTACCACCGGATCCACCGTCCGTACGCCGTCCAGCGGGGATCCCGCTGGGGCGTGAAGAGCTCGTGCCGGAAGTACGCCGCCGCCGCCATCGAGCGCGCATGCCGCTCGGCCGCGCGCGAGAGCCCGTACTCGATCCGCAGCGCCCGCAGGCCGCGGCTCGTCCGCACGGCGTTGACCCGCTCGACGAGCCTCGCCTCGAGCGAGGGCTCCTCCGTGACGGTCGCCGCCGGCGCAGGCGCCGCGCCCGCGAGCAGGCTCGCCGCCAGAACCAGGGTCGCCACCGTCGTTCGCACCTCCCTGGTGTCGGCAAGGAGGCGGCTCTCCCGCTCCCCTGGAGAGGGGAGAAAACTGACTCTGTTGCGACTCCGTTAAGGAGCCGATACGACCTTCATGGAGCGCTCGGAACGGCCCGACCGGTTCGGTACCATAGGCACGGCTGTCGACCGGAAAGGACGCTGAAGCTTTGTTCGAGCGCTTCACCGAGAGAGCCAGACAGGTCGTCGTTCTCGCCCAGGACGAGGCCCGCGCCCTCAAGCACAACTACATCGGGACCGAGCACATCCTGCTTGGGCTCCTCCGCGAGGAGGAGGGACTCGCGGCGCGCGTGCTCGAGAGCCTGGACATCACGGTGGAGGAGGTGCGCGCCCAGGTGGCCCGCATCGTCGGCCAGGGCGACGAGGTCACGACGGGGCAGATCCCGTTCACGCCGCGCGCGAAGAAGGTGCTCGAGCTCGCGCTGCGCGAGGCGCTCTCCCTCGGCCACAACTACATCGGCACGGAGCACATCCTCCTCGGGCTCGTGCGCGAGAACGAGGGCGTGGCCGCCCGCATCCTGCTGGACTTCGACGCCGACGCGGAGAAGATCCGCAACGAGATCATCCGCATGCTCTCCGGGCCCGGGCGGCAACGCCAGGGCGGAGGCGCCGCCGCGGGCGAGAAGGCGAAGAGCTCCAAGCTTCTCGACCAGTTCGGCCGCAACCTGACGAAGCTCGCCGCCGAGGGCAAGCTCGACCCGGTCGTCGGCCGCCAGACGGAGATCGAGCGGGTCATGCAGATCCTCTCCCGCCGCACGAAGAACAACCCGGTCCTAATCGGTGAGCCGGGAGTCGGGAAGACGGCGGTCGTCGAGGGCCTCGCCGCCCGCATCTCGTCCAACCAGGTGCCGGAGCTCCTCAAGAACAAGCAGATCTACACGCTCGACCTCGCCGCGCTCGTCGCAGGCTCGAAGTACCGGGGAGAGTTCGAGGAGCGTCTCAAGAAGGTGATGAAGGAGATCACCCAGCGCGGCGACATCATCCTGTTCATCGACGAGCTCCACAACCTCGTCGGAGCCGGCGCCGCCGAGGGGGCGATCGACGCGGCCTCCATCCTCAAGCCGGCGCTCGCCCGCGGAGAGCTGCAGACCATCGGCGCGACGACGCTCGACGAGTACCGGAAATACCTCGAGCGGGACGCCGCGCTCGAGCGCCGCTTTCAGCAGATCAAGGTGGACGAGCCGTCCGTGGACGACACCGTCCAGATCCTTCGCGGCCTCCGCGACCGCTACGAGGCTCACCATCGCTGCACGATCACGGACGACGCCCTGCGCGCGTCCGCCATGCTCGCCGACCGCTACATCCAGGATCGCCATCTCCCCGACAAGGCCATCGACCTGATCGACGAGGCCGCGTCGCGCATGCGCATCAAGACGATGACCGCCCCGCCGCGCTACCGCGAGCTCGAGGAGGAGATCGAGCGCGTCCGCGAGGAGAAGGAGGCGGCCATCGAGGCGCAGGAGTTCGAGAAGGCGGCGAACCTCCGCGACAAGGAGCGCAAGCTCACGCAGAAGAAGCGCGAGCTCGAGGAGAAGTGGCGGAGCTCCGAGCAGGTCGAGCAGCCGGAGATCGGCGAGGAGGAGATCGCCGACATCGTCTCGATGTGGACGGGCATCCCCGTCTTCAAGCTGACCGAGGCCGAGTCGCAGAAGCTCATCCGCATGGAGGACGAGCTGCACAAGCGTGTGATCGGGCAGCACGAGGCGATCATCGCCGTCTCGAAGTCGATCCGCCGCGCCCGCGCCGGGATCAAGGACCCGAAGCGCCCGACCGGGTCGTTCATCTTCCTCGGGCCCTCCGGCGTCGGGAAGACGGAGCTCGCGCGCACGCTCGCCGAGTTCCTCTTCGGCGACGAGGACGCGATGATCCAAGTGGACATGTCGGAGTACATGGAGAAGCACTCCGTGTCCCGGCTCGTCGGCTCGCCGCCCGGGTACATCGGCTACGACGAAGGCGGCCAGCTCACCGAGGCCGTGCGCCGCAAGCCGTACTCGGTCGTGCTTCTCGACGAGATCGAGAAGGCGCATCCGGACGTCTTCAACATCCTCCTGCAGATCCTGGAGGACGGGAAGCTGACGGACGCCCAGGGCCGCAAGGTCGATTTCCGCAACACGATCGTGATCATGACGTCGAACATCGGCGCCGCCACGATCTCCAAGAACCAGTCGTTCGGCTTCTCCGTCGGCGACGACACCGGCCTCTCGTACGACGAGATGAAGGACCGGATCATGGGCGAGCTGAAGAAGGTGTTCCGCCCCGAGCTCCTCAACCGCATCGACGAGGTGATCGTCTTCCACAAGCTGACGAAGGAAGAGATCAAGACGATCGTCGAGCTGATGATGAAGCGGCTGCGCGAGCAGATGGGCGAGCACGAGGCGACGATCGAGCTGACCGAGCAGGCGAAGGAGCTTCTCGTCGACAAGGGCTACGACCCCGCGATGGGGGCGCGGCCGCTCCGCCGCGCGATCCAGCGCTTCATCGAGGACCCGCTCGCCGACTACGTCCTCGGCCGCTCCATCAAGCCGGGCTCGACGATCATGGTCGACCGCAAGGACGACGAGGCCGTCGACATCTCCATCGTCGAGGGCCCCGAGCCCGAGCCCGAGAAGGTCACGGTCCCGCCCGAGGAGCCCAAGGGCGAGGCCGGCTCCGACGAGTCGCACGACGAGTAGGCCTGCCCCAGCCGCGGCGATTCGCGGCAGGAGCGTCGGCCGGAGCGCGTGAGGGTCGCCGTCGTCGGCGGCGGCGCGGTCGGGCTCTGCTGCGCCTGGTCGCTCGCCCGCCGGGGCGCCGACGTCGTCGTCTACGAGCGCGACGAGGTGGGCTCCGGGTGCTCCTTCGGGAACACGGGATGGGTCTGCCCCGCGCTCTCGGCGCCGCTCCCGGCGCCGGGCGTCATGGCGGCCGCCCTTCGCGGCATGTTCCGCCCCGCGAGTCCGGTCCTGATTCGGCCGCTCTTCGGCCCCGCGTTCCTCCGCTGGTCGTGGGGGTTCTGGCGGGCGTGCGCGCCTGCGCGCTACCGCGCCGGGCTCGAGGCCACGGTGGCGCTCGCCCGGCGAACCTTCGATCTCTTCGACGAGCTCCGCGGCGCGGGCGTGGAGTTCGAGCTCCACTCGTCGGGCATGGTCGTCGCGGCCCTCACGGACGCCGGCCTGGAGGAGTACGCGACGATGCTTGCGGAAGCCAAGGCCGCCGGGTACGAGGGCGAGGTGCGAGTCCTCGACGGCGACGCCGTGCGGGGTCTCGAGCCGGCTGCGGGCGAGGCGGTCGTCGGCGGCGTCCATGCGCCCGCTGAGAGGTACGTCCGTCCCGAGAGCTTCACCCGCGGCCTCGCAGACGCGCTCGTCCGCGAGGGCGCCGAC
>DATAAQ010000163.1:0-3997 GCA_036260055.1 Gaiellaceae bacterium
AGGAAGGCGCTCGCGCGGGCCCCGTCGACGACTCGGTGGTCGAACGTGCAGGAGAGCCAGCCGACCTCGCGGACGACGACCTCCCCGTCCCGGGCGACCGGCCGCGGGGCGATCCGGTGGAGCCCGAGGATGCCGACCTCGGGGTGGTTCACGAGCGGCGTCGCGAAGAGGCCCGCCAGACGGCCGGCGCTCGTGACGGTGAACGTGGAGCCCCGAAGCTCGTCCGGACGGAGCGTGCCCGCGCGAGCGCCCTCGGCTAGGCGCCGCGTCTCGCGCTCGAGGTCGTCGACGTCCAGCGCGTCGGCGTTGCGGACGACCGGCACGACGAGGCCCTCGTCCGTCTGGACGGCGACGCCGACGTCGTAGCGCTCCCAGAGGACGATCTCCTCGCCGTCGAGCGTCGCGTTCAGCTCGGGGAACTCGTGGAGCGCCGCGGCGGCCGCCCTGACGAGGTAGGCGACGTACGAGCGCTCGCCGCGGGCGCGGGCGAGCTCGGTGAAGTCGCACTCCTCGACGACCGTGACGGCCGGGACCTCGCGGTGCGCGGTCGTCAGGTGCTGGGCGACGAGGCGCCGGACGCCCCGGAGCCGCTGGCGCCGCCCGCCGCGGCCCGCGGCCGGCTCCTCGTCCCGAGCGGCGGCCGCACGCACGTCCTCCTCGGTGATACGCCCGCCGGCGCCGCTGCCCCGGACGGCGGCGAGGTCGACGTCCAGGTCCTGCGTGATCCGGCGGACGAGCGGCGTCGCCTGGACCCGCTCCGCCACCCGCTCCTCCCGCGGCCGCGGAGCAGATTCGGCGGGCGGCCGGCGATCCTCGACCGCCTCGGGCACGTCGCCGTCGCCGATGACGACGAGCGGCGTCCCGACGGGGACGAGCTCGCCTTCCGCGACGAGGATGCGGGAGACGGTCCCGGCCGCGGGCGACGGGATCTCCACCGTCGTCTTGTCCGTCTGGATCTCGACGAGCGGGTCGTCCTCCTCGACCGACTCGCCGACCTCCACGAGCCAGCGCGCGATCTCCCCTTCGGCCACGCCTTCCCCGAGGTCGGGGAGCCTGAACTCGTACGGCACGCCTAGTACTCCAGCGTGCGTCGCGCCGCCGCTGCCACGCGCTCGGGCGACGGCAGGTACTCGTGCTCCACCGACCAGTACGGAAACGGGACGTCGTAGCCTGTGACGCGCAGGACCGGCGCGCGGAGGTCGAGGATCGCCTTCTCCGCCACCACCGCCGCGATCTCGGCCCCGAAGCCCGCGACGCGGGGGGCCTCCTGCACGATGACGACCCGCCCCGTCTTCGCCACGGAGGCCAGGATCGTCTCCTCGTCGAGCGGCTTCAGGCTGCGGACGTCGACGACCTCGGCGGAGGCCTCGAGGGCGTCCGCCGCCGCGAGCGACGTCTGCACCATCGAGCCGTACGCGACGAGGGTCACATCGTCGCCCGCGCGGGCGATCCTCGCCTTCCCCAACGGGACGACGTGCTCGCCCTCGGGCACGTCGCCGCGCGGGCTCCGGTAGAGGAGCTTCGGCTCGAGCACGACGACCGGGTCGGGATCCCGGATCGCCGCGGCGAGGAGGCCCTTCGCGTCGGCGGGCGTCGACGGGATCGCCACCTTCACGCCGGGCGTGTGCACGTAGTAGGCCTCGGGCGAGTCCTCGTGCAGCTCGGGCGCGCGCACGCCGCCGCCCGTCGGCATCCGGATCGTGATGGGAAACTCCATCGTTCCGCTCGTCCGCCAGCGGTAGCGCCCGACGTGGCAGATGAGCTGGTCGAGGCAGGGGTAGCTGAACGACTCGTACTGCATCTCGCAGACCGGCCGCCACCCCGCCATGGCGAGCCCGACGGCACTCCCGAGGATCCCTGCCTCCGCGAGCGGGGTGTCGACGCAGCGATCAGGCCCGAAGCGGTCGCGGAGCCCCGCCGTCGCCCGGAAGACGCCGCCGGCGCGGCCGACGTCCTCGCCGAGGACCATGACGTCGCCGTCGCGCTCCATCTCCGTGTGCAGCGCGTCGTTGACCGCCTCGACGAGCGTGCGCTCAGCCATCCCGCAGACCGGGGGGCGGATCGACGTACGCGTGCGCGAAGACGTCGGCCGGGTCGGGAGGCGAGAGCGCCTCGGCGGCTGCGATGCCCGCCTTCATGCGCGCGAGCGCGTCCGCGCGCGCGTCCTCGGCGAGCTCGTCCGTGAGGATCCCGAGCCGGCGGAGGTAGCGCTCGTAGCGTCCCAGGCACTCGTTGCGGCGCTCGTCCTCGACGCGGCCGACGTCCCAGTACGCCGTCGGGTCGTCGGCCGTCGCGTGCGGGGCGCAGCGGTAGGTGAGGGCCTCGACGAACGTCGGCCCCTCGCCCGCCCGCGCCCGCGCGAGCGCCTCCGCGACCGCCTCGTAGACCGCGAGGACGTCGCCGCCGTCGACGCGCACGCCCGGCATCCCGTATCCGGCCGCCTTGTCCGCGAGCGTCTCGGCCCGCGTCTGCTCGGAGAGCGGCGTCGAGATCGCCCACTGGTTGTTGTTGCAGAGAAGGACGAGAGGCGCCCGCATGACCGCCGCGAAGTTCGCGCCCTCGTGGAACGCCCCTTCCGACGTGGCGCCGTCGCCGAAGAAGACGACGGCCGCGCTCGCGGCGCCCTTGAGCCGCGACCCCCAGGCGAAGCCGGCCGCGTGCGGGACGTGCGTCGCGATGGGCACGGTGATCGAGGCGACCCGGTACTCGCGTGGGTCCCACCAGCCGGCCGGGTGCCCACGCCACCAGGAGAGCACGACCTCCGGCGGCATCCCGCGGAGCAGGCCGATGGCCGATTCCCGGTACGAGGGGAAGATCCAGTCCCCGTCGGCGAGCGCGTGGACGGCGCCCGCCTGCATCGCCTCGTGCCCCCAGAAGATCGCGTACGTGCCGATTCGGCCCTGGCGGTGGTAGACGAGCGAGCGCTCGTCGTACGTCCGCAGGAGCACCATGCTCCGGTAGAGCTCGAGGAGGTCCCGCTCTCCGAGCCCCTCGACCTCGCCGTCCGCGATCTCCTCGCCGTCGCCGATGACCCTCCGCAGGTCTCCTTCGGCGGGAAGCACCTGGGCCATGAGGGAATTATCCCCCGACGAGGACCGTGAGTGCGTCGCGCTCCGCCTCGAAGCGGGCCTCGAAGACGTCGCCGAGGTCCTCGCCGTCCGCCTGGAGCGGCGTGGGCGCGTCGCACTCGATCGCGATCTCGTCCGCGTCGTGCACGTAGAGGACGTGCCGGGAGGTCGTCTGGCCCACGCCTCGCACGAGCCACGGGACCAGATGCGGGAGCAGCCACGGCTGGAGCCGCCTGGGGGCGACGAGGTCGAGCCCGAGCTCGAACGACGCCTCCGGCGCCACGTGGAGCGGGACGCGGCCGACGAAGGTATACGGGTCGCAGTTGGCGACGAGAGCGAAGGCGACCCGCTCGCCCCCGGCCACGCTCATCGCGGCCGGGAAACGGCCCCCGCGGCGGGCGACGATGCCGAGGAGCGCGCGCGCGAACGCGACGTCGCCGGCGCGGCGGCCGTCGGCGCGCCCGAGGAGGTCGACCCGGCGCACGAGCTCCGCGTCGAGACCGAGCCCGGCGCCGAACGTGAAGCGGCGGCCGTTGACGCGCCCGACGGAGATCCGCCGCTCGCGGGCGCCGACGAGGACGCGCGCGCACTCGACGGGATCGCGCGGGAGGCCGAGCGCCCGCGGGAGGACGCTCGTCGAGCCCCCGGGCAGGAAGCCGACCGCAACCTCGCCCTCCACGCCGTTCACGACCTCGTTGTAGCCGCCGTCCCCGGACAGGACGTAGAGCCGCTCGCAGCGGCCGCACGCCTCCGCCGCCAGCTCGGCCGCATGCCGTGGCCGCTCCGTGAGGAGCGTCTCGAGCGGGCCGGCCCCGGCCAGGACGCGCTCGACCGCGAGCGCGATCTCGGGCGTCACGCCCGTCGCTGAGGGGTTGACGATGAGGATCTGCTCCACGAGCGCGGAGCTTAGGCCTCCGGAGACGCGGGGG
>DATAAQ010000164.1:0-2028 GCA_036260055.1 Gaiellaceae bacterium
GACCGGCTTCTGACGCTCGTCGAGCGAATGGCGGCGAAGGCCGCGGATCCCCCCGCCCGCCGGCCGCCCGCGCGGGCGCCGCTCGTGGCGCCGCCGCCGCCGTCGCTCGTCTTCCGGCAGCGCGAGACGGAGCAGTACCACGTCTGCCTCGCCGCGCCGGGCATCGCCCGCTCCGACCGCCGCCGCTTCACCGCATCCGTCCTCGACGGCGTGCTCGGGGGCTCCGCCTCCTCGCGGCTCTTCCAGGAGATACGCGAGAAGCGCGGGCTCGCCTACTCGGTGTACACGTTCTCGTCCCAGTACGCCGACACCGGGCAGATCGGGATCTACGTGGGGACGCGCGAGGAGAACCTGGCCGAGTGCCTCGCCATCGCCGCCGGGCAGATCCGCGACGTCGCGGCCGAGGGGCCGCGGCCCGAGGAGCTCGAGCGTGCGAAGGAGAACCTCAAGGGCCGCATCATGCTCGCTCTCGAGGTCACGTCGAACCGCATGAGCCGGCTCGGCAAGTCCCTCATCACGGACAGCGAGCTCCTCTCGCTCGACCGGCTCCTCGCCGAGATCGAGGCCGTCGACGCAACGGGAGTCGCGCAGCTCGCCGAGGTCCTCCTCGGGCTCGACCGCTTCTCGGTCGCCGCCATCGGGCCCGACGAGGAGCGCCTCCTCGCCGCGGTCGAGCCGGTCTGCCCGGGCCTCGTCGAGCGCGCGGCGGCGTGAGGGTCCTGCTCTACGGGGCTCGCGGGAAGGTCGGCTCCGCGCTCCAGCCGCGTCTCGCCGCCGCCGGCCACGACGTCACGCCGGTCGGCAGGGGCGAGGAGGCCGAGCCGCGCGGCCACGACGCCGCCGTCGACTTCACGCGCGCCGACGCGGTGCGGGTCAACGTGGAGCGCTGCCTGCGGGCGGGCGTGCCCTGCGTCGTCGGGACGACGGGGCTCGGGCCGCCGGATCTCGCCTCGTTCGACGCGCTCGCGCGCGAGCGGGAGGTCGCCTGCTTCGTGGCGCCGAACTTCGCGCTCGGCGCGGTCCTCATGATGCGCTTCGCGGCGGAGGCCGGACGGCACCTCCCGCGCGCCGAGATCGTCGAGCTCCACCATGAGACGAAGCTCGACGCCCCGTCGGGCACGGCGCAGGCCACCGCCCGGGGTCTTCCGGGGGAGGTCCCCATCCACTCGGTGCGGCTCCCGGGCCTCGTCGCGCACCAGGAGGTCCTCTTCGGCGGGGAGGGGCAGCTCCTGACGATCCGCCACGACACGCTCTCCCGCGAGGCGTTCGGGCCCGGCGTCCTCCTCGCCCTCGAGCGGCTCGCCGGCCTGGCGCCGGGAGTGACGGTCGGCCTCGAGTCGCTCCTGGACTGACGTTTCGCGGCCGCTCGTCGCGGCTACGAACACAGCCGTGTTCCGGCCCAGGGAGTTCCGCGGCGGTCGCGTCAAGGTCTACGGCTGCAGCCCCGGCTGCCTGCTGACCTCGCTCCTCCTCTCCGTCGTCCTGACGATCCTCGTCAACCTGCTCATCCGCGCCTTCTGACGGCCACTCGGGCGCCGGCGCCGCCCGGGCGCCCCGGTAAGATGCCCGCGTGCTCGGCGAAGTCCTGACCGCCGTCGTCACGCCTTTCGCCAGCGACGGCTCGCTCAACCTGGACGCCTTCCGGCGGCTCTGCGCCCACCTCGTCGACAACGGCTCCGACGGCGTCGTTGTCGCGGGGACGACGGGGGAGGCGCCGACGCTCTCGGACGACGAGCGTCTGGAGCTCTTCGCGGCCGCCGTCGAGTCGATCGGGGACCGCGCGACCGTCATCGCCGGGACGGGGACGTACTCGACCGCCCACTCCGTCCACCTGACGGCGCGGGCGCACGAGCTCGGCGTGGACGGCTTCCTCGTCGTGACCCCCTACTACTCGAAGCCGCCCCCGCGCGGCGTCGTAGCGCACTTCGCCGCCATCGCGGGGGTGACGGACAGGCCGATCGTCGCGTACAACATCCCGCAGCGCGTAGTCGTCAACCTCGAGCCCGAGACCCTCGCGGAGCTGGCGGA
>DATAAQ010000165.1:0-1817 GCA_036260055.1 Gaiellaceae bacterium
CCAGCACGAGGCGATCAAGGTCGTCTCGAAGGCGATCCGGCGCTCGCGCGCGGGCCTCAAGGACCCGAAGCGGCCGACCGGCTCGTTCGTCTTCCTCGGCCCGTCGGGCGTGGGCAAGACGGAGCTGGCGCGCACGCTCGCGGAGTTCCTGTTCGGCGACGAGGACGCGATGATCCGCGTCGACATGTCGGAGTACATGGAGAAGCACGCCGTGTCCCGGCTGGTCGGCTCGCCTCCGGGCTACGTCGGCTACGACGAGGGCGGCCAGCTCACCGAGGCCGTGCGGCGCAAGCCCTACTCCGTGCTCCTGCTCGACGAGATCGAGAAGGCCCACCCGGACGTCTTCAACATCCTCCTCCAGATCCTGGAGGACGGGCGGTTGACCGACGCCCAGGGCCGCACGGTGGACTTCCGCCACGCGATCGTGATCATGACCTCCAACGTCGGCGCCGGGGAGATCGCCCGCAACACGCCGCTCGGCTTCTCGGTCGGCGACGAGGACTCGGGCATGACCTACGACGACATGAAGGGCCGGGTGATGGGAGAGCTCAAGAAGATCTTCCGCCCCGAGTTCCTCAACCGCCTCGACGAGGTCATCGTCTTCCACAAGCTCACGAAGGAGGAGATCACCGAGATCGTCGAGCTCCTCCTGCGGCGGATCCGGGAGTCGCTGGCCGAGCGCAACCTCCAGCTGGAGCTCACCGAGGCGGCCAACGACTTCCTGGTCGAGAAGGGCTGGGACCCGTCGATGGGCGCCCGTCCGCTCCGCCGGGCGATCCAGCGCTACATCGAGGACCCGCTGGCCGACTTCGTCCTGCAGTCGGCGCTGCCCGAGGACGGCGGCACGGTCATCGTCGACCGCGCGCCGGAGGGCGACGAGCGCGACGTCATCCTCTCGATCGCCAAGGTGCCCGAGCGCAAGCCGGTCGCCGTGGGCGGCGACGGGGGCGGCGAGGCCGAGGCCGACAAGGCGCCGGACGAGCCACCGGCCGAGGCCGCCGGCAAGGAGTGATTTCCCGAGGGGCGCCATCCGGCGCCCCTCGTCGTTCCGGGCGCGCGCGTGCAAGAGCGGGGACGGAGCCCTTCGTTGCAGGAGGGCCGTGCGCGGTCACCGCGCGCGTCGCGGTGACGCGGGGTGGGCGCCGGCCGCGCCTGCGTCCCGATTCGTATCCCGTCTAGGCGCACGCTCCGGCACGGAGGCGCCCATGCGCGACGCGCGCCGCGAACTGCGAGAGGACTTGCTCGGAATCCGAGCGTTTGCTCTCGCGGTTCGCGAGCGGGCGCGGGTGGGCTAGCTGATGCGCAGCGTCGTCCCGTAGAAGAGGCACTGGGCGTTGCCCGTGCCGCGGCCGTCCTGGCGGACGATGCCGGAGATGATGATCTGCTCGTCGCGGTTCTGGACGTGGAACTCGAAGTTGGTCGAGCCGTTGACGGTGAGGGTCTGGACGGTGCCGGGCGCGTGGGCCACGACCTGGGCGCCGGCGCCGCCGAGGCGCTTGGCGGTGTTGATGACGTTCGACGTGGCGTTGTCGAGGGTGAGGACGGTCTGCGGGTCCTCGACGCCCGGGGCGTTGGACTGGTCGACGCAGGAGGCGGTCAGGGAGCCGATGCCCGGGGCGCTGGTGAGGGAGATCGGCGCGCCGGTCTGGTTGTCGGCGACGGCGACGTTGCCGGCGAACGGCTCGGTCAACGCGACGCCGGCGAGGAACTTGCCGGGGATGCGGCCCTTGTCGGGGCCGGCGGAAGCGGTGGCGACGAGGCGGCCGGCGGCGCGCGAGACGGTGCTCGACGCCGAGACGGCGCTCTTGCCGTCGACG
>DATAAQ010000166.1:0-6387 GCA_036260055.1 Gaiellaceae bacterium
CCGGTCGCGGCCGGTGCTCCGGCCGCGACTAGACTGACGGCCGTGAGCGAGATCGCGCCCAGGGAGCTGTGGGGCGGCGAGACGCGCAAGGCGGTCGGCAACTTCCCCGTCTCCGGGGAGCCGATCCCCGCCTCGGTCGCCCGCTGGCTCGGCCGCATCAAGGCGGCCGCCGCCCGCGTCAACGCGGAGCTCGACCTCCTCGAGGCCGACAAGGCGGAGCGGATCGCCGCCGCCGCGGAGCGCGTCGCCGCCGGCGAGTTCGACGACCAGTTCCCCGTCGACGTCTTCCAGACGGGCTCGGGGACGTCCTCGAACATGAACGCCAACGAGGTGATCGCCTCGCTCGCCGGTGAGGACGTGCATCCCAACGACGACGTCAACCTGGGCCAGTCGTCCAACGACGTCTTCCCCTCGGCCGTGCACCTCGCCGCGCTCGACGAGCTCGTGCACGAGCTTCTCCCCGCTCTCGGCGCGCTCGCCGGGTCGCTCGAGCGGAAGGCCGCCGAGTTCGAGGACGTCGTCAAGTCCGGTCGCACGCACCTGATGGACGCGGTCCCCGTGACGCTGGGGCAGGAGTTCGGCGGCTACGCGGCGCAGGTGCGCGAGGGCGTCGCGCGCGTGCAGTCGACGCTCGGCCGCGTCGGCAAGATCCCGCTCGGCGGGACTGCGGTAGGGACCGGGCTCAACACGCACCCCGAGTTCGCCGCGCGCGTGCGCGAGCGGCTGAGCGAGGAGACCGGCCTCCCGATCCACCCGCCGGCCGATCCGTTCGAGGCGCAGGCCGCCCGAGACGCGCTCGTCGAGGCCTCGGGCGCGCTGAGGACGGTCGCGGTGTCGCTCACGAAGATCGCGAACGACATCCGGCTGATGGGATCGGGCCCACGCGCCGGCCTCGCCGAGATCGCCCTCCCCGAGCTGCAGAAGGGCAGCTCGATCATGCCGGGCAAGGTGAACCCCGTCGTCCCCGAGGTCGTGACGCAGGTGGCGGCGCAGGTGATCGGGAACGACGCCGCGATCACCGTCGGCGGCCTGCAGGGCCACTTCGAGCTGAACGCCTTCGTCCCCCTCATCGCCCGCAACCTGCTCGGCTCCATCGGCCTCCTCGCGAGCGCCTCGCGCCTGCTCGCAGAGAGGTGCGTCGACGGCATCGAGGCCGACCGCGAGACGTGCGAGCGCTACGCCGAGCTGACCCTCTCGGCCGCGACGGCGCTCAATCCCCACATCGGCTACGACAGGGCCACGGAGATTGTCCGCGAGGCGGCGCGCTCCGGCCGGCCGCTCCGCGAGGTCGCCCGGGCGGCCGGCGTCGAGGATGACGTGCTCGACGCCGCGCTCGACTACCGGGCGATGGCCCGCCCGCACGGACGCTGAGCCCCCGCGCCGCGGCCGTCGTGGAGGAGCCGGCCGGGCTCCGCTACGAGCCGAACTTCCTGAGCGCGGCGGAGGAGGAGGCGACGCTCGCGTTTCTCGGGGCGCTCGAGTACGAGCCCGTGACGATGCGGGGACAGACCGCTCGCCGCACCGTCCGCCACTTCGGCCTCGGGTACGGCTACGAGTCCCGCGCGCTCACGCCGACGGAGCCGCTGCCGGGGGAGCTCGAGTGGCTTCGCGACCGGGCGGCCGGGCTGGCGGGCGTCCAAGCCGACGAGCTCGCCGAGACGCTCGTGACGCGGTATCCGTCGGGCGCGGGCATCGGCTGGCACAGGGACGCTCCGATGTTCGCGAAGGTCGTCGGCGTCTCGCTCGGGGCGCCGTCCCGGATGCGGTTCCAGCGGCGAGCCGGCGACGTCCGCCGCGTCTGGGAGCTCGTGCTCGAGCCCCGGTCCGCGTACGTGCTCTCCGGGTCGGCGCGGTGGGCGTGGCAGCACAGCATCCCGGCCGTCGCGGAGGCCCGCTACTCCGTGACGTTCCGGACGCTCCGCGATCAGTAGGCGACGGCCCCGCCGCCCGTCTCGGCGGCGTGGCGCTGCTCGTCGGCCCGGTACGACGAGCGGACGAGCGGCCCCGAGAACACCGACCCGAAGCCGAGCGCCTCGCCCTGCTCGCGGAACCAGCGGAACTCGTCGGGATGCACCCAGCGGTCGATCGGCGCGTGCCTCGAGGAGGGCTGCAGGTACTGGCCGATCGTGACGACGTCGACGTCGTGCTCCCGGAGCTCGCGCATCGTCTCCACGACCTCGTCGTTCTCCTCCCCGAGCCCGACGATGATCCCCGACTTCGTCAGGAGCGGATACTCGGCCTTCTCCTTGGCCCGCCGCAGCAGCCAGAGGGCCTTGTCGTACGAGGCCTTGGCGCCGCGCATCCTCCGGTGCAGGCGCCGCACGGTCTCGATGTTGTGGTTGAAGACCTCCGGCCGCGCGTCGAGGACGACGTCGAGCGCCTCCTCCTCGGCGTCCAGGAAGTCGGGCGTCAGGACCTCGACCGAGGCATCGGGGAGCTTGCGCTTGAGCGCGCGGACGGTCGCGGCGAACTGGCCGGCGCCCTTGTCCGCGAGGTCGTCCCGGTCGACGGACGTGAGCACGACGTGCGTGAGCCGCATCTGCGCGGCCGTCTGCGCGAGCCGGAGCGGCTCGAGCGGGTCCGGCGGGTGCTCGGGGCGGCCGGAGTGCACGTAGCAGTAGCGACAGGCCCTCGTGCACGTGTCGCCGAGGATCTGGAAAGTCGCTGTGCCCCGTCCCCAGCACTCGGCGATGTTCGGGCAGCGCGCCTCCTCGCAGATCGTATGCAGGCGCTGGCCGTGGATGAGCTCGCGCACCTCGAAGTAGCGCGAGTCGGCGCTCGGAGCGCGGACCTTCATCCACTCGGGCCGGCGGGGCCGGTCAGCTACGGGCCGGGACCTGTTCAACGCCCACCGCCTCCCCTGAACGTCCGGCTCGCATCGGCCTCGCCGCCATGCGCTCGTGCACCGGCTGCGGCCAGTGCCCCGCCCCCTCGGCGGCCGGGAGCTCCTCGAGCGCGAGCTCGAACACCTCCGCGAGCGCCGCCGCCGCCGCGGGCCGCACGCTGTCGACGCCCAGCGGGCGGCCGAGCTCGCGGGCCATCGTCGTGAACGACGCGTCCTCGAGGCCGCAGGCCGTGATCCACTCGCTGAAGGGCGCGGGGTCGAGGTCGACGTTGAGGGCGCAGCCGTGCGTCGTCACCCAGCGGGAGATGTGCACGCCGATGGAGCAGATCTTCCGCGGCGGGCGCTCGAGCCAGACGCCGGTCAGGCCCTCGAGCCGCGTCGCCTCGAGCCCGAAGGCCGCGAGGGTGCGGATGACGCTCTCCTCGAGGTCCCGGCAGTACGCCTTCACGTCTCGGCCGTGCCGGTTGAGGTCGAGGATCGGATATGCGACGAGCTGGCCCGGCCCGTGGTACGTCGACTTCCCGCCCCGGTCCGTCCGGACGATCTCGACGTCGGCGTCCGCCGGCACGTGGAGCTCCCCCTCGTCCGTCCGCCGGCCGAGCGTGATCACCGGCGGGTGCTCGAGGAGCACGATCGTGTCCGGGATCGCGCCCTGGGAGACCGCCGCCGCGAGGGAGCGCTGGAGCTCCCACGCCTCCTGGTAGGGCGTGCGGCCGAGGTTCAGCAGGTAGCCGAGACGGCTCACTCCGGCCACTGTACCCAGAGCCGCCCGTGCGGTGCCCGGGCCGGTCCCGGCCCTAGTAGGCCGACTCGTCCCAGGTCTGGAGGCGCTCGCGCAGGTCGCGGAGGAAGCGGCCGGCGAGGGCGCCGTCCACGAGGCGGTGGTCGTACGTCAGCGTGACGTTCGCGATGGAGCGGATGGCGATGACGTCCTCCCCGAACTCGTCCTGGACGACCCACGGCCGCTTCACCACCGCGTACGTGCCGAGGATCGCGCTCTGCGGCTGGCTGATGATCGGCGTCCCGTGGAACGTCCCGTAGCCGCCGGGGTTCGTGATCGTGAACGTCCCGCCCTGCACGTCGTCGGGGAGGAGCTTCTTCTCCCTCGCCCGCTCGGCGACGTCCGCGATCGCCTTCGCCATGCCGAGCAGGTTGAGCGTCTCCGCGTTCTTGACGACGGGGACGATGAGGCCCTTGCCGTCCGCGAGCTCGACGGCGAACGCGAGGTTGACGTAGCTCCGCGTGACGATCGAGTCCCCGCGGATCTCGCCGTTCACCCAGGGGTAGTCCTTGAGCGTGTCGACGGCCGCGCGCGCGACGAACGCGAGGTAGGTCGGGTTGACGCCGTAGGACTCCGTGTACTCCTTCTTCAGCTTCTGCCGGATCGCGGCGATCTTGGACATGTCAACCTCGATCGCGCTCGTG
The DNA here is from genome assembly GCA_036260055.1 of Gaiellaceae bacterium. Classification (GTDB taxonomy): domain Bacteria; phylum Actinomycetota; class Thermoleophilia; order Gaiellales; family Gaiellaceae; genus DASQWP01. The sequence continues at coordinate 4,271 of DATAAQ010000166.1, forward strand.
ACGTGCGCCGAGGTGTCGAGCGAGCGGCGCATGTGCTCGGCGATGCCCTTGCGCATGGCGGTCATCGGCTCGAGCCGTTCGCCGGGCTGGGCTTCCGCGGCCGCCGGCGGAGCCGCGGGAGCCTCGGCCTCCGGCGCGGCCGGCGGCGCTTCCGGGGCAGGCTTCGGCGCTTCGCGGGCGGGCTCGGTGGGGGCGGCCGGGGCCGCAGCGCCCCTCTCGATGAACTGGAGGATGTCCTTCTTCGTCACGCGGCCGCCGCGCCCGGTGCCCTCGACCTGACCGACGTCGACGTCGTGCTCGGCGGCGATGCGGGCGACGACCGGCGAGACGAACCTCCCCTCCTGACGCCCGTCGCCCTCGGTGGGCGCCGGCGCGGGCCTTGCCGCGGGCTCCGGCTCCGGGGCCGGCTCCTCCGCGACGCGCTCGGCGGTCGGCGCCTCGCCCTCGGCGCCGGCCGCCGCAGCCGTCTCCTCGGCCGCCTCCGCCGTCGCCGGCTCGGGCGGAGCTTCGGCGGGAGTTTCCTCCGTCTCGGCGCCCTCGGGGGCGATCACCGCGATCTTCGTCCCGACCGCGACGGTCTCCCCCTCCTGCGCCAGGATCTCCCTGAGGACGCCGGAGGCCGGGCTCGGCACCTCGGTGTCGACCTTGTCCGTCGAGATCTCGAGCAGCGTCTCGTCGGCCTCGACGGACTCGCCCTGCGCCTTCACCCACTTCGTGATCGTCCCCTCCGAGACGGAGACGCCCATCTGGGGCATGACGACGTCGACGGCGGTTCCCGTGGCCACGCTAGTACTCCGCGAGCTCCCGGAGGCCGGCGACGACGTCGTCCACCTGGGGGATGAACGCCTTCTCGAGCGGCGGCGAGAACGGCACGGGCGTGTCGGGCGCGGTGATCCGCTTCACCGGGGCGTCGAGGTGCTCGAAGGCCTCCTCGGCGATGGTGGCGGCGATCTCGGCGCCGAAGCCGCCCGTGTGGGTGTCCTCGTGCAGGACGAGCGCCTTGGAGGTCTTCTCGACCGAGGCGAGCACGGCCTTGCGGTCCCACGGCTGGAGCGTCCGCAGGTCGAGGATCTCGACGGAGACGCCGTCCCCCTCCAGCTTCTGCGCCGCCTCGGCGGCGGTGTACACCATGGCCCCCCAGGTCACGACGGTCACGTCGTCGCCCTCCCGGTGGACGCGCGCCTCCCCGAACGGCACGGTGTAGCGCTCGTCCGGCACCTCGTCCTTGATGCGGCGGTAGAGATGCTTGTGCTCGAAGTAGAGCACTGGGTTGGGATCCTCGATCGCGCTCAGGAGGAGCCCCTTCGCGTCGGCCGGGGTCGCGGGGCAGACGACCTTCAGGCCGGGGATGTGCGCGAAGCTCGACTCGGGGTTCTGCGAGTGGAAAGGGCCGCCGGAGAAGCCGCCTCCGGAGGGAAGGCGGACGACGATCGGCACGGCCGTCCCGGCCCGGTAGCGCTGCTTGGCCGCCACGGTGACGAGGTGGTCCCACGCGCAGGAGACGAAGTCGGCGAACTGCATCTCCGCGACGGGGCGCATCCCCATGATGGCGGCGCCGGTGCAGCTCCCGACGATGGCCGTCTCGGAGAGGGGCGCGTCGATCACCCGCCACTCCCCGAACTCCTCCTGGAAGCCCTGCGTCACCTTGAACGCGCCGCCGTAGACGCCGACGTCCTCCCCGATCACGTAGACGCGCTTGTCGCGCCGCATCTCCTGGCGGAGCCCGTCCGAGATCGCCTGCAAATACGTCTTCTCGGGCATCAGCAGCGCACCTACTTGTGGTGGGGCGTGTCGAGGTCCTCGGGTGTCGCGTAGACGCCCTCGAGGAGCGACGAGGCGTCGGGGAGGGAGCTCTCGTCGGCGCGCTTGATCGCATCGTTCAGGACCCGCTTGACCTCTCCGCGGATCTCGTCCTCCTCCTCGTCGGAGAAGTCGGCGTTCTCGCGCAGCCAGGAGCGGAAGCGTTCGATCGGGTCGCGCTTGGCCCACTCCTCGAACATCTCCTTGGGCACGTAGAAGGCGTCGTCGTGCACCGCATGGCCCTCCATGCGGAGAGTCAGGCACTCGACGAGCGTCGGGCCGCCGCCGTCGCGCGCCTTCTCGATCGCGCGCTTCGC
>DATAAQ010000167.1:0-4098 GCA_036260055.1 Gaiellaceae bacterium
AGGTTCGAGCGCTTCGCGACGGGCGACTTGCACCCGGTCTCCCACTCCCCCTACCCCTGGAGCTGACGCGGGGCGGGCTCCGGCTCCTCGAGCCCGAGCTTCCGCGCGAGCCACGACTTCGTCGTCGCCTGGAGGAGAAGCGTGCCGACGACGGCGAGGGCGACGACGGTGACGAGCTCCGACTCCTGCCGGACGCCTTCCGCAACGAGGACGCCGACGAGGGCCGCGGGCACGACGCCGGTCTCGCGGGTCCACGCGAGGAAGACGAGCTCCTCTGCGCGCCAGCGACCTCGCCGGTCGGCGAGGAGGCACGAGAAGACGGTGAGAGGCCGGGCGAGGAAGACGAGCGCGGCGAGCGTCGCGAGCGCGGGAAGCGTCTCGCCGGAGATCGTGTCGAAGGGCAGGTTGGCCCCGAGCACGACGAAGACGAAGACGACCACGACGTCCGCGGCGGCCCTCGCGAACGAGCGAAGCTCCTCCTCGCGGTCGGCATGCATCCCGAGGCCGACGGCGTCCATGTTGCCGGCGATCAGCCCCGCGAGGAAAGCGCCGAGGTAGCCGCTTCCCCCCGCGTAGTCGATCGTGAAGTAGGAGAGGACGACGACGAGGAGGACGGCGACGACCGGCGACTCGCGCCAGATCCCGAGCCGCCGGGTCGAGAGGGCGCCGGCGAGGGCGAGGCCGAACGCCGCCCCGAGCGCGGTCGAGAGGGAGAGGTCGACGAGGAACTCGCCGAGGGGTGAGGCGAGCGAGCCTCCGCCCTCGAGGACGAAGCCGGCGAGGGAGAGCGCGAGCACGGCGCCGGTGACGTCGTTGAGCGCCGACTCGGCGACGATCGCCTGCGTCACCTTCGGCCGCACCCGGAGGCGTTCGAGGAGCGGGATGAGGATGGCGGGGTCCGTCGGTGCGAGGACGGCCCCGATCAGGAGGCCGACCTCGAAGGGCACGTCGAAGGCGAGCGCGGCGACCGAGCCGGTCACGAGCGCCGTGACGACCACGCCCGGAACGGCGAGCAGCGCGACGCCCGCGGCGACCGGCCGGAGCACGCTCACCGAGAGCCCGAGCCCGCCGTGGAAGAGGATGAAGGAGACGCCGAGCGTGAGGAGGAGCTCGACGCCGACCGAGCCGAGCGGGACCTCCAACCGGTCGAGCGCCTCGGGGCCGAGGAGGACGCCGGCGCCCACGAGTACGACCATGCGGGGCAGGCGGACGAGGTCGGCGACGAGCTCGGAGACGACGCCGGCCGCGAGGAGGACCGCGAGCGTCTCGATGACGTGCTGGGCCGACACCGGCGCGATTGTGATGCGGACCGAGGACGCTTGCGCCGCGGCGCCCGGTAGCGCACGATGGCCGCGTGCTCTTGGTCATCCTCTCCCCGGGCGGCGAGATCGTCCTGCTCCTGACGCTCGCGGTCGCCCTCTACCTCACCGTGATCGAGCTCCGGGAGCTCCAGCCCCACTGGAAGTGGTGGGCCTGGTGGCTCTCCCTCGTCTTCCTCACGCACTTCGTCGGCTACCTCGCCCTGCGTGTCTACGCCGGATACCGACGACGGCAGAGCGCGCGGGCTTAGAGACCGCCCGCTCGGCAAGGTGGCGCTCCTCCTCGCCGTGCTCCTGCTCGCGTTCCTCGCGTCGCGAAGCTGCGCCTCGCGGGACAGCGAGGTCTCCCAGGACGAGGCCGTCGAGATCGCGCGGGAGGAGGTCGACTTCGAGCCCGACCGCGTGGGCGTCCGTTTCGTTCCTCGCGGCGTCCCGTCGCAACCGTTCTGGGCCGTCTCGCTCTCGACCGAGGACGCGGACGGCCGGATCGAGCGCGTGACGGTCGTCGTCGTGGACGCGCGCACCGGAGAGATCGAGGAGGTCCGCGAGCAGGGCTAGCCGCCGAGCGGCTATGTCCACTCCCTACACCTCTCGAGGGCGAACAATGGGTGCCCGGAACCTGGGAGCCGTCCGGCCCGTCTCGTAGGTTTGACCGCGCTCAGGTGTTAAGCGGAGCTTCCGTGGCGTGCGTCCTTAGGAGGGCCTGGTGATGGCGTCCTTGCTCGCTCAGGCGACGGCGGTCGAAGACCAGCTCAGCCTCGACAGCGCGATCCTCGCCGAGCAGTTCTACTTCTACACCGTCGTCGTCATGTGGCTCATCCACGTGGGCTTCATGGCGTACGAGGGCGGCGCCTCCCGGCGGAAGAACGTCATGTCGACGGCGATGAAGAACATCCTCACGATCGCCGTCGTGACGCCGAGCTTCTACTACTTCGGCTGGTACATCTACGGCTGCTTCCAGCATGGAGGCCCGGCGGAGGGGCATTCCGGCCCGTCCGAGTTCGAGGGGTTCTGCGGCGCGACGGCGCCCTGGTCGGACGCCATGGGCCCCAACCTCCAGGACCACATCAGCGCGGTCTTCTTCCTCGCGTTCCTCCTCTTCTCCTGGACGACGGGGTCGATCATGTCGGGAGCGGTGATCGAGCGGATCCGGCTCTCCGCCTACCTGATCCTCACCGTTCTCCTCGGCTCCGCGGTCTGGATCATGGACGCGGCCTGGGGCTGGAGCTCCGGCGGGTGGCTCGTCACGAACTACGGCTTCCACGACTCCATCGCCTCACTGGTCGTCCACGGCGTCGCGGGAGCCTTCGCGCTCGGGGTCCTCCTCAACCTGGGTCCACGCATAGGCAAGTACGACCGGGAGGGCAGAGCGCGCACCTTCAGGGGCCACAACACCCATCTCACGTTGATGGGCCTCCTGCTGATCTTCACCGGCTTCTACGGCTTCTACGCCGCGTGCCTCGTGATCCAGTCGACCGTGCAGCCCGGCTGGCTGAACATCTACCTCTCGCCGACGACGCTCGGAGCCATCGCGTTCGTGATCACGTTCGGCTTCGCCGGCGGCTTCACGGGCGGGTGGTTCGCGAGCAAGGGCGACCCGTTCTGGACGCTGTCGGGCGGCCTCGCCGGCGTCATCTCCGTGTCGGCGGGTGCCGACGTCTACCATCCGTCCCTCGCCTACATCCTCGCGGCGTCGGGCGGCATGCTCGCCGTCTGGAGCGGCCTCTGGATCGAGCGCAAGCTGCGGATCGACGACGCCGTCGGCGCCGTCGCCGTCCACGGCGTGTGCGGCTTCTACGGCGTCTTCCTCGTCGGCATCTTCGCCGGCGGGTACCCGACGGGGGTGAACAACGTCGAGTCCTCGTTCGGCGGGCAGCTGATGGGGATGCTGGCGTTCTTCCCGCTCGCCTTCCTGCCGGGCTTCGTGGTCAGCTGGCTTCTCAAGAAGGCGAACCTCCTCCGTGTCCCGCCCGAGGTCGAGCTCGAGGGCCTCGACATGGCCGAGTTCCAGGCGGACTTCTTCCCCGAGTTCGAGCGCGTCCCCGAGACGATCGTCCTGCCGACGGGCGAGGAGGTGGAGTCGGCGCCGGTGCTCCTCGAGGCGTTCGCCGACGTCAACGGCCGCCGCGCCGCAGTCACCGCCGGTGAGGAAAGGAGGCTCAGGTGATCGACAGCTTTCCGTACGAGGAGTGGGCCGAGGACATCGCCGCGTTCTGGACCTTCGGGCCCGGGAACTCGACCGGGACGTACATCCTCACGGTGCTCGGAATCGCGCTCATGGTCAGCGCCCTGATCGGCTGGGTCTGGCTCGAGAACAAGAAGCTCGCCGCCCAGGCCGCGCTCCTGCGAGCCGCCGGCGGGCTGCCCGCGCCGGGCGGGGTGCCGCCCGGCCCGGGACCGAGCCAGCCGCCCCTGGCGGGCCCCTCGACCGACCCCGGCGCCTAGGAAGGAGGAGGCATGCTCAAGGACCGGCCACGCGAGCGGCAGATCGAGTTCCCCCCGATGCAGACGCACCTCCCGATCGTCACGCCCGTGCTCCTCGGGATCTCGATCGCCTGCATCGTCATCGTCATCATCGTCCTGCTCGTCCACCCGAGCGGCTCGTTCATCGGGCCCTGGGGTTAAGCGCTGCTTTCCGACCTGCTATAAGGAGACCGATGTCCCGATTGTTCCTTCGCTGCGGACTCTGCGGGCGGCAGCAGGCCGACGGCCTGCTCTCGCGAGGCTACTGGGGTCACCTCGAGCTCGGGAACGGCACCGCCCTGCGGGCCTGTCCCAC